>CAYYDA010000210.1:0-3102 GCA_964470495.1 uncultured Steroidobacteraceae bacterium
TGCTCTACTGCCCCAACTGTGGCGATCGCGTCGAGATCAACCACATCTGATCGGCAAAACCTCGTCCAGCCTCGGCTCCTGAACGGTCAGACGTTCGGCCGTGCACGTGCCGTCCCCGCTTCGTTGACGGGCAGCGCTAGGGGTTCAGCAGCGCGTCGATCTGGGCTTGGACACCGTCGGTGACGACGCTGCTGCCGCCGAGGATCGTCACGCGATCGGGATCCAGCCTGACGAGCTCCGCGGCCACGGACGACGGCACCGACGCCCCAGGCACGAGCAGCAGCGGGCCGCCGCGCACCGCGGCCGCGGGTCCGCCGGCGAGACCGTCGGGGAAGTTCTGGCCCGTCGCCACGAAGACGTGCCGCGCGCCGCCAGGGAAGGATCCCTGCGACACGGCGACGGCCGTCTCGTATCGGTCGGCCCCGGACCGGCGCACGATGCCGCTGGGGGTGTATTGCTGGAGGCTGTTGGTGACCGCTGTGCTCACGGCTCCCGTTCCGCCAAGGACCACGATGCGCTGCGGATTCAGCCGGTCGAGCTCGGCCGCGGTGGCGGCGGGGATCGCCGTCGGGGTTACCAGGGTGATCGGGCCACCCTCGAGGCCCGCGGCCGCGCCACCGGCCAGCGCATCGGGGAATGCGAGCCCGGTGGCTACGTAGGCGACCGGAACGCCCGGCGCGAACGTCGCCCGCGAGATGGCTGCCGCAGTGGCGAACCGATCGGCGCCAGCGAGGCGCGACACGCCGCCCGGAGCGTAGGCTGCCAGCTGGTTCTGCACCGCCTGCGAGATGACACTCGTGCCGCCGAGGACCACGATGCGCTGGGGCCGCAGGCGCTGGAGCTCGGCGCTTGTGACGGCCGGGATGCCACCGCCGGTGACCAGGAGGACCGGGCCCCGGTCGCGAGCGGCAGCGGGTCCGCCGGCGAGGGCGTCGGGGAAGTTCCTGCCGGTGGCGACGTACACCACGGGCACACCGGGCGAGAACGTGCCGGCCGAGATTGCGGCTGCGGTGGCGTATCGGTCCGCCCCGGCGAAGCGATCGACGACGACCTCTCCGGGGACGATGCGAAGGATGCGGTCGATCGTCGGGTTGGCGGGGGTCGCGTTCGACGTCGTCACGTAGAGGGCGCCGTCCGGCCCCAGCACCGCCGCCCGCAGTCGGCCGAACTGCCCGTCAAGGAAGAGGTTGGCCTGCGTCATCGTGATGCCGCCGTTCGACAGCGTGAAGCGGCGCAGGTCCTGCTCCTTGAGCTGTGCAACGACGGCCGTGCCCGCCCACGCCTCCCAGAGCGGATGATCCAGGAAAGTCATGCCGGAGGTCGCGATGGTCGCTCCACCCGACGACCAAGCCGGGTTGCTGTAGTCGGAGGCCTCACCGCAGTCAGGCGTGACATTGAATGGTCTGCCGGCGCCCGTGTAGCACGGCCAGCCGTAGTTGGCGCCGGCCACGATGCGATTGACCTCGTCATCGACGGACGGGCCATGCTCGGAGGCGAATACCTGACCCGTGCCGGGCTCGAATGCGATGCCCTGCGGGTTGCGGTGGCCGATGGTGTACACGGCGGTGGGGTCGTCGTCATCGGTCCAGATCGGGTTGTCGGCCGGGATCGACCCGTCCCGATTGATCCGTAGGATCTTGCCGTTGAGGCTCTCGGGATCCTGTGCCCGCGCCTGGACCGCGCCGTCGCCGATCCCGAGCCACAGCTTGCCCGAGGCGTCCATCTCGACCGAGCATCCGTTGTGCTGGAATGCGGCTGCCGCCCCGGTGAAGATGACGAGCTGCTCGACGAGCGTCCGTTGCGGAGTAACCCGATAGCGCAGGACTTCGTTGACCCACGGCTGGGCGGTGCCTGTCCCGTCGGCGTCACGCGACGCGCAGACGTAGATGAAGCCGTTCGTGGCGAAGTCCACGTCAACCGCGATGCCGTTGAGGCCCGACTCGTGCTCCGACCGCACGAACGGTACGACGAAGGTGTGGAGCAGCGCGGCACCGGGCTGGCCGCTGGCGTAGACCCTGATGTTGCCAGGGCGCTCCGTGACGAACATCGTGCCGTCCGGGGCGAAGTCCAGGTCCCACGGGATGGTCAGGTTCTGTTGGACAACGGTGGGGGTCGGGATGGGGTGCGAGGCGCGCGCAGGGGCCGGCGGGCCGCTCACGAAAACGACGATGGCAACGATCAACGAGCGGACGAGACGGGCAGCCACGGGATGCGATTCCCCCTTGCGCGCGGATGGGTTCCGTGTCCACCGTACCCCATGCCATGGGGTGGGGTGGCGCAATCGGTCCTCCGCCGTGCCCGACGATTGCTCAGCGGGCGGGGAGGGATGTGGTGCCCCCAAGGGGATTCGAACCCCTGATCTCCACCTTGAAAGGGTGGCGTCCTAGGCCTCTAGACGATGGGGGCGTGGCCGGCCAGCAGCCGCAATCGTAGCAGCGGTGACCGGTGCCGCCGTCAGCCGAGGAAGAAGAGCAGGAGCAGGATCAGGAGCCCGGCCAGGGCCACGGCGGCGATGAGCGCCATCACGCCGCCCCCGACTGCGATCAGCAGCGAGCCCCCGTACTCGCCGCGCCGCGCGGCGCGGCTGGCCCAGATCCAACCCTGGCTGTACAGGAAGAGCCCGACGAGCGCTCCGAGCACCCCGGCCGCGAGCATCGCCAGGACCGACAGGTCGGAGTCGCGTCCCAGGAGGGCGAGCGCGGTGAGGGCGCCGGCAATGATCAGGCCCACGATCCCGATCACGACGTTGCGCAGCAGGGGGTGCATCGGCGCGCCATTCTAGACCGTCGCCGACGAAGGGCTTGCTCAAGCGGTGGGCCGCGCGGTATGCAACTTGCTCTCCGCTGCTCCCAGGACCGAGGCGATCAAGCACGCAGCAAACAGGAGGCGCCCGATGGCCGAGCGCGCAGGCACGGACCAGAGCGGCACTCCCGACGAGGGCAACATGAGCGTCCGCGAGGCTGGCCGCAAGGGCGGGCGGACGACGCGGGCGCGCTACGGCGCGGAGTTCTTCCAGGAGATCGGCGCCAAGGGCGGCAAGGCGGTCAGCGAACGGTACTCGAACGAGCACTTCCGCGAGATCGGGCGCAAGGGCGGCCGTCG
>CAYYDA010000211.1:0-3100 GCA_964470495.1 uncultured Steroidobacteraceae bacterium
CCGGCATCTCGCTCCACTGGTTCGCCGGAGTCCCAATCCACGATGCGACGAACAACTTCAAGCTCTACCGCCGTGATTTCCTGGACTCGGTCACGATCGAGAGCACCGGGGGCTTCGAGCTCGCCATCGAGCTGACTGCCAAGGCTACTCGCGCGGGGCGGCGAATGGCAGAGGTGCCCACGACATGGCGTGACCGGACCGCCGGCGAGTCGCGGTTCAAGATTCGGGCCTGGCTGCCAAAGTACCTGCGCTGGTATTTCCACGCATTCGCGGGCCGCTTCAAGGCACGGCCGCGCCGCCGTGACGTCGCATGACTGACCTACGCCGGACCGCGGTCGTCGTGGCCGGGCTGCTGATCAGCGCGTTCGCGATCTGGTTCGTCCTGCAATCCATCGACCTCGCGGAGGCGGTCGCGGTGCTCGGGCGTGCAGACCCGATGCCCCTCCTCGCCATCCTGGGCGTCGTCGCGATCCAGATCGTGGTGCGGGCGTGGCGCTGGTCCATCCTGATGCCCGCGCGACCAGACGGCACGCGGGTGTCCGGGTTCCGGCTGGTCCCGCCGCTGCTGGTGGGCTACCTTGGAAACGCGGTTCTCCCGGCGCGCCTGGGCGAGCCGATGCGGGCGGTGATTGCCAGCCGCCGTGAACGCATCGGCACGACGGAGGCGATCGGCAGCGTGCTCGTGGAGCGCGTCATCGACGTCGCCACGCTCGCCCCGGTCGCATTTGTCGCCGCGCTCCTCGTCGGGGCACCGGACTGGACCACGCTCATCCTCGGCGTGGCCGCCGGCCTCGGCATCGCGGTGGTCGTCGTCCTCACCACCATCGGCGTCCACCCACTGCTGCGCGTGGCGGACCGGTTGGGGCTCCGGAGTCGCCCCCGGGCCCGTTCGGTCGCCGTTCGGCTGGCCGACACGATCGGTGGGCGATCCCGTCGTGGCGCCCTCCTGGCAGCGGTTGGCATCAGCACGGGCGCATGGCTGATGGACTCGATCTCGTTCTGGCTTGCCGCGCAATCTGTCGGCGTCGAGCTGTCGTACACGGGCGCCGTGCTCATCGCCGGCGTCACAGTGCTCGGGACCGCGGTTCCGTCGGCCCCCGGCTATGTCGGCACCTTCGAGCTGGCGGCAGCGACCATGGCGGGTGCCCTCGGCGTGCCGGGAGCGCCCGCACTTGCCATGGCGATCGTCGCGCATGTCCTGACGCTGGTGCCGGTCGCGCTTGCCGGGGCAATCTCATTGGTCGCCATGGGCGCCAGGCTGGGCGAGGTGGCTCACGCCGCGGAGATCCAACGGGGTGGCTGACCGACCGCCGACCCGGCGCAGGGCCGTCGACCCGAGCGGCCACTCATCGGTCTACGACCTCCGCTTCGGGGAACGCGAGCGGAGCGCCAAGGAGGCGGTCTGGCGCGAGATCGGTCGCTTCCTCCAGGGCCGCTACATTCCCGACTCCAGCAAGGTCCTCGATGTCGCGACCGATATCGGATACTTCATCCGCAACATCCGCGCTGCCGAGCGCTGGGCGTCGGACCTGCGCGATACCTCCGCCAGCATGCCGGAGGACGTTCGATTCATCCAGACCGACGGCCTCTCATTGGCCGATGCGGCACCGAACGACTATTTCGACGTCGTTTTCATGAGCAACTATCTCGAGCACCTCGACTCGGCGGAGAGCGTGATCGAGCAGCTCCACGTCGCGCACCAGCTGCTGCGCGTGGGTGGCCGCATCGTCATCCTCCAGCCGAACATCAAGCTGGTCGGGTCTGCGTACTGGGACTTCATCGACCATCGCGTGCCGCTCACCGAGGTGAGCCTGGTCGAGGCGGCGACCTTCGCCGGGTTCAGGACTAGCGAGCTCGTCACCCGATTCCTGCCGTACAGCGTGAAGGGCCGCCTTCCGGCCCATCCGCTCCTCGTGCGCGCCTATCTCGGCTTCCCACCCGCCTGGTGGCTGTTCGGCAAGCAGACGCTCTACGTCGGTCGGCGCACCGATTAGCGAGAGCCGACGGCCATGACCACCCTGGCATCCGAGGGCGACCGGCGCGCGTGGCTTGCGGCCGCTGGAGCGCTGGCGTTGGCCTACGCCCTCTACGTGGGGCGAGGCGGCGGCTACCCGATACCGCTGGCGCTGCTGACCGTCGCGATCGCGTGCTGCGGTTTGGCCGTGCTGAGCCGTCGGGTCCCGAGCGTCGCCTGGCCGCGCGGTCTCGGGCGCCTGCTTGGGTACGGCCTTGCCATCCAGTTCGCGCTCCTGTTGGTGTGGCCGCTGACGAATCCGCTCTCGCTCACCAGCCCGGGCCAGTACGTCCCGTTCTGGATCGGGCTGGCGGTGGCGGCGGTCGTGGCGGCTACGCCTCTGTTCGGCGTCTCGAGCTCGTCTCGATGGCGCCTCGCCGCGCTACTCGCCATCCATTTCGCACTTGGTGCCTGGGTGATCAGCGCGGGCGGAGATCCTTTCATCGATGTCTGGATCATGCAGCGCGACGGCGCGAACGCGCTCGTCAACGGCATGAACCCATACCTCCCGATCTACCCGAACATCCATGGGCCCGATTCGCCTTACTACGGGCCAGGCCTGGTGGTGGACGGCGAGCTGACGATCGGCTTCCCGTATCCACCGCTGAGCCTCCTGCTGGTCCTTCCGGGCCAGCTCCTCGGCGGGGATCCGCGCTTCGCCCACCTGGTCGCGATCGAGGCGGCGGCGCTGGTCATGGCCTTCATTCGGCCGGGCAGCATCTCCTCCGGCGCGGCGCTGCTCTACCTCTTCACGCCGTGGACATTCTTCATGGTGGCGGGATCGTGGACCGAGCCGCTGGCGATCCTCATGCTGGCGCTCGTTGCCCTGGCGGCCGTCCGGGCGCCATGGCTGCTCGGATTGGCGCTCGGCCTGCTCATCGGCGTCAAGCAGTACCTGCTGCTCGGGTTGCCAGTTGCGCTGCTGCTCCTGGCGCAGGACCGCGAGACGCGGTGGCGGATCGCGTGGCAGTCGGTGGCGGTCGCGGCGGTCATCACCATCCCGTTCGCGCTCTGGGATCCCGGCGCCTTCACGTGGAGCACCATCGGCTCGCTGGCGGGCCAGGCCTTCCGCCCCGACTCGCTCAC
>CAYYDA010000212.1:0-3088 GCA_964470495.1 uncultured Steroidobacteraceae bacterium
GCGCCGGGGCCGCCGGCGGGCCGCCGGTTGTCGATGGCGGCGTCCCCCCTCCGCCCTGCGGTGGAGGAACCGGTGCCGGCACGGCCGGCGTCAGCTCACCTTCTGCGGCGGGCCGCGCCCGCTCGATTCGCTTCAGCAATGACATCGGCAGCGTCCTTCCACTAACGGCGTGCGAAGAGTCCGCGCTTGGCGGCCTTATCGGTCTGTTGGGTGGTCACAGCGCCCTCTCCGGCGAGGGTGCGTGCCAGCTTGATCACGTCGCGCGCGAGCGGCGACTCTGGATGCGATACGACGAACGGTACGCCGCGATTCACCGCGAGCACCGCCAACCGACCGTCGGAGACGATGGTGCCGTCGATGGTGCGGCGGATGGATGCCTCGACGTCGCCGATCCGGATTCCCTGCGAGGAGTCCGAGCGGTTGATGACGAGGCGGATCTTGGAGCGTTCATAGTCGAGCTGGTCGGCGACCTCCAGGAAGAGGCGCACGTTCTTGATCGTGGTGATCTCGAGCGCCGCGACGACCATGATCTGGTCCGCAGCGTCGAGGATGCCGAGGGTGTGGTCGTTCAGGCCCGATGGCAGATCGACCACGACCCAATCGTGGTTCTGGCGGAGCATGTCCACGATCTTGCGCAGGAAGGCGGCGGTCACGAGATCGGCGCCCTCCGGAGACGGCGGCGCCAGGAGCACGCGGACCCCCGACGAGTGTTCGACCATCACCGACTCGATGATGTCGCGGTCGGGCTCGCCGCCCTCGACCGCGTCGAGGACGGACTTGTTCTTGGGGTTCAAGTTGAGCAGGACCCCGACGTCCCCGAACTGGAGGTTTGCGTCGACGAGAGCCACGCGCTGGTTCGTCTCGCGCCGGAGCGCAAGGGCCAGGTTTGTGGCGAGCGTCGTGCACCCCGCACCGCCCTTCGGACTGAAGACCGCGATGACCTGGTGGTCCTCGACGCTCTCAGCCGCCTGTACGGCCGGCGTGCTGGCGAACGCCCCAGGCGCCGTGTGCTGCTGCTCGCGCCGCACGAGCTCACGCTCATGGACGCGCTTGATCGAGGTCGAGAACTCGTCGCCGCTGAACGGCTTCATCAGGAATTCCCGCGCACCTGCCAGCATGGCTGCCTTGAGGTGCTCGGCCTCGCCGTGGACGCTCATCATGATGATCGGGCAGTTCGGCAGCCGCTGGGAGATGATCTCCGCTGTGGCGATGCCGTCCAGCACGGGCATGTTGATGTCCATGACGATGACGTCGGGACGCAGGTCCATCGACATCTGGATCGCCTCCTCGCCGGAGCCGGCGGTGCCGGCCACGTCGATTTCGCGCTCCAGCCCCAGGAGACGCGAGAGATGCTCTCGCGTCTCCGGGATGTCGTCGACGATGAGTACCTTGATCATGCTGGGGCTCCGAGCTGCATCGGTGGCATCGGCCACCAGCTACGGCGCTGCCTCCTCGTTGAGCTGCTGGACGATGTCCGGGACGCGGACGCCGTACGCGGCCACGAGCTGGTCGAACGTGATGCCGACCGTCGGCTCGATGGCGTCATCGTCCTGGTGGCGCACGATCGCGGTCAGCTGTCCAACCTCGCTCAGGTCCCGCTGGGCGAACTTGACAACCTCGGCGTCCTGAGCCGTGCCCGCGAAGACAATGATCACGCTGTCGATCACGGCCCCAGGCTGCTCGGGATCCGGCAGGCCATCGCCGTCGAGGTCGACTGGATCGGGCTCGATGGCGCGAGTGCTGCTCACGTAGAGCACCCGCTTGTCCTGAAGGATCGCCTTGACCGTGCGCTCATCCGCGAGGCCAGCGACGGCCTCGAAGCGCGGCGGCGCGGCCGTGTCCGAGTTTGCAGCCGAGTCGGCTGTCTCCTGGACGACATTCACCGTTCCGGCGAACACGACGTCGATGTAGTCGCCGGGCTTGATGAGGAAGTCGAGGCCGGTGACACGGTCGACCTGGAACGAGATCGCCTTCTCGCCCGGCTCCAACTGGGCCGCAATGTTGACCGTGACCGGGGAACCCCTGCCGATTGATTCGGCGCTGACCTGTGATCCCGCGGGGATCGCGTATATGGCCGGCTGGCCGGAGACCTCGGTTGTGCTCGTCAGGGGCGTGTCCACCACCGCACCGGGGTCGACCTCCTGCTCCTCGACGACGTCCGGAGTGACCGGGTCGCCGATGGCGATGGCCTCGGTGGCCACCAGAACGGTCTGACCAGCCTCCTCCGGTGCCACCTCGGCTTCACGCTGGTTGAGCAGGATGACGATGGCGACGAAGGCAAGGACGGCAAGCAGCACGCCGACGAGGATGACGAGGCGATTCGATCGCTTCACGAAGTTCCCCTTTGAGCACGGGTGGATGAGTACAAAATGAGGTCGCGATTGCGGGCGTTGTTGTGCCTGCGGTCAACAGTCTACGTTCGGTGAGCAAGCGCCACGACTGGACTTGTGGGCTACCCGGGAACTGGTACTCCGGGCGCCTCACGCGGCGCAAAAGGTGAGGCCCCCGCGGCATGCGCCGTGGGGGCCTCAGTGGTTGTGCGAAGTCGGGTTAGACAGCGTTGAGCGTGGTGCCGACGTTCTGGAACATCTGGCTGATGATCGGGCCAAGGAAGATCAGGGCCACGATGATGATGATCGCAATGAGGGCGAGAAGCAGGCCGTACTCAACGAGGGTCTGGCCTTCCTCGTCCTCGCTCTGGAAGCGAGACAGAAGATTGCTGATGAAAGTCTTGATCATGTGTTTGGAACCTCCTTTCCGAAGAGATTTGCGCCGGAAGCGTACGTTGCCGTATGCAGGGTGAACATGGCCGAATGGTCCTGTGCCCGCCGGACGGCGGCCCGTACCATGCGGTAGCGGACTCGCTGCTGTCAAGGCCGGTGAGATTCAGAAACGACGGGAGCCGCCCCTTGCGGAGCGGCTCCCTGGCACCGGAGGAAGAGACCCGGGGACCGATGTGGAGGCATCGGTCCCCTCGGATGAAGGCCGCCGCGGATACCCGTGACGACTTGCTGCTCACGCTACGCCGCAGCCCCTGCCCACTCCATGGAACTCCCGTTCATCGTTGACTGGGACTTCCGACGTAGGG
>CAYYDA010000213.1:0-3077 GCA_964470495.1 uncultured Steroidobacteraceae bacterium
ATCCTTCCGCACCACACGAAGTGGTTCAAGCTGTTCGAGAACCTCCAGTACGTCGTCATCGACGAGCTGCACACGTACCGCGGCCTGTTCGGAAGCCACGTGGCGAACGTCGTCCGCCGCCTGCGACGCATCTGCAACCACTACGGCGCGGACCCGGTCTTCATCTGCGCCAGCGCCACCATCGCGAACCCGCGCGAGCTGGCCGAGCGGATCCTCGAGGCGCCGGTAGAGCTGGTGGACGACAACGGCGCGCCGTCAGGCCGCAAGCACATCCTCGTCATCAACCCACCGGTCGCCAACGAGCAGCTCGGCATCCGCGGCTCGGCCCTCCTCACTGGGCAGCGCCTGGCGGAGCGGCTGATCGGCGGCGGCGTGCAGACCATCGCCTTCGCGCGATCCCGCACCGCGGTCGAGGTGCTCACGAGCTACCTGCGCGAGACGTTCGCTCCCCCATCGGGTCATCCCCACACCATCCGCGGCTATCGCGGCGGCTACCTGCCCAACGAGCGGCATGCCATCGAGGCCGGGCTGCGCGACGGTCGCGTGCGCGGGGTGGTGGCCACCAACGCGCTCGAGCTCGGCATCGACATCGGCAGCCTGGATGCGGCGATCAGCATCGGCTACCCCGGCACCATCGCGAGCACCTGGCAGCAGATGGGCCGATCCGGCCGGCGCGCCGGTACCAGCCTGTCGGCGTTGATCTGCTCGTCGGCCCCGATCGACCAGTTCCTCGCGGCCCATCCGGAGTACATCTTCGACAGCTCGCCGGAGCACGGACTCATCAACCCGGACAACCTCCACGTACTCCTGAACCACCTCCGGGCATCGAGCTTCGAGCTGCCCGTCCCGGCGGCGGAGCGCTTCGGGATCGACGAGACCCCCACGCTGCTCGACGTCCTCGAGGAGGACGGCTACCTCCGCCGCGCCGATGACGATCGCTACTACTGGAGCCACGAGAACTTCCCCGCCAGCGCGTTCAGCCTTCGCTCGGGTGCGCCCGAGAACGTCGTGATCGTCGACACCACCGGCGACCGACACCGCGTGCTCGGCGAGGTCGACCTGTTCGCCGCGCCGCTCCTCGTGCACGAGAAGGCGATCTACATCCACGAAGGCGTGCAGCACCACGTCGACCGCCTGGACTGGGAGGAGCGCAAGGCGTACGTCACGCGCACCGACGTCGACTACTACACCGATGCCGACCTGGGCATCACCCTCAAGGTGCTCGAGGTCTTCGACGATGCCGACGAGCCACCGGCCGGCCAGCGACAACGCGGCGAGGTGATGGTCGCCTGGCAGGTGACCATGTTCAAGAAGATCAAGTTCCACACCCACGAGAACGTGGGGTGGGGCTCCATCAGCATCCCCGAGCAGGAGATGCACACGACCGCCACCTGGCTGGTGCCGCCGGCGGAGCTGGTCAACCGCTACGACCGCGACACGCTCGACGGGGCGCTGATCGGACTTGCGCGCGTGGCCCGCACGACCGGCGCTTTGCTGCTCATGTGCGACCCCCGGGACCTCGGGGTCCTCGCACAGGTGCAGGCGCCGTTCACCGGCCGTCCGACCCTCTACCTGTATGACGCCGTCCCCGGCGGCGTGGGGCTGACGGAGCGGCTCTTCACCCTCATCGATGAGCTGGTCCGGGCTTGCCGTGCGGCCGTCGACTCCTGCCCGTGCGCCGATGGATGCCCGGCGTGCGTAGGCCCCGCCATCGAGGTCGGTGCGCGAGGCAAGGCCACGGTCGCCGAGCTCCTCGCCGGCATGTCGACATGACTTCGCGGACGCTCGCCGACCGCCTCGCGGCGATCCGGGAGCGAGCGCCCGCTCCCCGGCCGTTGCGCGATGGCGAGGACCGTCTCGACCGGCTGGCGCGCTGGTTCGACGCCCGCACGGATGTCACCGAGCACGGCACTGTGCTGGTAGTCGAGCGCAGCGTCGCCGCCCCTGCCGGGACCGCCGAGGCACTCGCCGTACTGCCACCGGCCGCCTACTTCGACACGGAGACGACCGGCCTGTCGACCGGCGCGGGAACGGTCATCTTCATGGCCGGCGTGGCACGGCTCGGGGGCGGTCGAGTGACCGTGCGGCAATACCTGCTGCCGGACTACCCATATGAGCCGCCGCTGCTCCGGGCCGTCGCCGCCGACCTCGCGTCATCGCCACGTCTCGTCACCTACAACGGACGGACCTTCGACCTGCCGATGCTGGCGGCGCGCCTCACCGTCCACGGTCTGTTCCGCGAACAGGCGACCCTGCCGATCGCCCATGACGACCTGCTCCCCGATGCGCGCCGCCTCTTTCGGCGTCCGCTCGGCAGCGCGCGACTGGCCGACGTGGAGTCGGGCGTGCTCGGCGTGCGACGCGCTTCCGACTGCCCCGGCAGCGAGGTCCCGACGCGCTACTTCGGCTACCTGCGCGGTGGCTCGCCCGACATCCTGGCCGAGGTGCTGGACCACAACTTCCAGGACGTCGTCAGCCTCGTCCTGCTCGAGGCCGAGCTTTGCCGCCTGCGTGCCGGCGGCTGGCGCGAGGCACGGGTCTTTGACCCTCGCGGCATGGCCCTGGAGCTCCTGCGCGCCGGCGCGGTCGGCGATGCGCTCGAGCTCATCGAATCTGCGCAGGCGGTCACCACCGATCCGGCCGAGGCGAACACGCTGCGCCGCGTGGCCGCACGCGTGCTCATCGCCATCGGCCAGGTCGACCGGGCCGAGCAGCTCTGGACGCTAGGCACCCGGCGCGCCTCGATCGATGCCGCGAGCGCCTGGATCGAGGTCGCACGCATCCGCGAGCGCCACCGCGGCGACCTGCACGGCGCCATGGAGGCGGCCGCGGCCGCGTCGCGGGTGCTCGACGTGGCGTTTGCGCTCGGCCGCGGCGGAACGATGGCCGAGGTCGGCCGGACGCGGATCATGGTCGAGCGTCGCCTCCGTCGCCTGCGACGCTGGGTCAGCGCCGCAGAGCGACGCGCTGTCCGGCAGCAGCATTCCCCAACCGCCGCCTGACTCGGTAGCCCTACGGTGCCGTGGTCACCACCAGCTGCGGCCGGAACGCGGCGGCCGCCTCGCGCGAGCGGAAGT
>CAYYDA010000214.1:0-1389 GCA_964470495.1 uncultured Steroidobacteraceae bacterium
GATCGCACGGCCGTTCACGGCCATCCCGACAGCGTGATGATCACCCTGAGCTCGTTCCGTCGCCGCCTCATCCAGGGCGATCGTTCGGTGGAGGTGGAGCTGGCCGATGGAACGGTCCGATGGCTCGACGCCCAGGAGCACGCGGGCGAGAACATCGGGGAGACCGAGAGCCGGTCGATCTTCGTGGAGCTCAAGGAGCCGGGGCCGACGCGTGAGCCCGGCGCCGATGCCCCATTGGGACCGTCCGACGGCCGATAGCTGCAAGTAACATCGGCGGATGGAGCGATCACGCGGGCTCGACGTGTCGGTCATCCGGGACGCCCCGAAAGTGCTCCTGCATGACCACCTCGACGGAGGGCTTCGACCCGGTACGGTGATCGAGCTCGCCTCCGAGATCGGCTACGGCGACCTGCCCACGACCGATCCCGACGATCTGGCGAGCTGGTTCACGTCGGGAGCCGACCGCAAGTCGCTCGAGCTGTACCTCGAGGGCTTCCGGCATACCGTGGCCGTCATGCAGACGCGCGACGCCATTGAGCGCGTGTCGGCGGAATGCGCTGAAGATCTGGCAGCGGACGGCGTGGTCTACGCCGAGGTCCGTATGGCGCCCGAGCTGCTGACCGAGGGCGGCCTCACGCTCGACGAGGCGGTGACCGCGATGCTCGAAGGCTTCCAGCGCGGCTCGGACGGCCGGCCGATCACGATCGGGCTGATCGTGACGGCCATGCGCCAGGCAGCCAGGTCGGTCGAGATCGCGGAGCTCGCGGTCCGGCACCGCGACGCGGGAGTGGTCGGCTTTGACATCGCAGGGCCGGAGGCCGGCTACCCGCCGACCCGGCACCTCGACGCATTCAACCTCATCGCCCACGAGAACTTCCACTTCACGATCCACGCCGGCGAGGGCTTCGGTCTGCCCAGCATCTGGGAGGCGCTGCAATGGTGCGGTGCCGAGCGGCTCGGCCATGGCGTGCGGATCGTCGACGACATCACCGTCCGGCCCGACGGCCGCGTGGCGTTGGGTCGCCTGGCCTCGTATGTCCGCGATCGGCGCGTGCCGCTCGAGATGTGCCCGACCTCGAACGTGCATACCGGGGCCGCGACGTCGATCGAGGAGCACCCGATCGACCTGCTGCGCCGCCTGCGGTTCCGCGTCACCGTCAACACGGACAACCGGCTCATGAGCGGCATCTCGCTGAGCAGCGAGTTCGCGACGCTGGCGAGGACCTTCGGCATCGGCCTGGATGACATGGAGTGGCTGACGCTGAATGCCATGAAGTCCGCGTTCTGGCCCTTCGATGGGCGGCTGCGAATCATCAACGAACAGATCAAGCCCGGATACGCGTCCCTGCGCGCAGCGCAGGCCGCCGCCGACCTGGCGACCGTCTGACC
>CAYYDA010000214.1:1489-3071 GCA_964470495.1 uncultured Steroidobacteraceae bacterium
CAGCAGGCCGAGCTCGTCGATCGAGCGCTCGAGGTCGGCGAGCTCGGAGGTGCTCAACGGGCGCAGGGGGGCCCGAAGGCCACGGCCGATGGGCCCGCCGCGCGCGCCGACCAGGTGCTTCGCGGCGGCGATGAACTGGCCGCTGGCCTCCATCGCAGAGCGCACGGAGGTCAGGCGGGGTGCGGCCCCATTTGTCGGATCGTCCAATGCCGCACGGACGACGTCGGGGAAAGCGGCGGCCATGCCGGACACGGCGCCGATCGCCCCGCGCGCAAGGCCGGCCGGGATGAGCGGCTCGCTGCCGATGAGGACGGGCAGCCCGAGTTCGAGATACGGCTCGACGCGCTCGAACGCCGACTCGCTGACCTTCAACCCCGCCAGGTTGTCGACGGATGCGCCGATGCGCCGAATGACCTCGACCGGCAGCGGGTAGCCGGACCGCGCCGAGAAGGCGTAGCAGTAGAAGGGAAGAGGCGCGCACGCGCGGGCCGCGGCGACGAAATGAGCCGTCAATGCGTCGTCGTCGAGCGCGAAGTACGGCGGCGCGATGACGGCAACCGCATCGGCGCCGATGCGGGCCGCGTGCTCGGCGAGCGAGCAGGTGTCGGCCGTGGTCTGGGCGCCGGCGTGGATGATCAGCGTGCCGGAAACGGCGATCCGAAACGCCTCGGCGACCGCATGTCGCTCATCCAGCGTGAGGAGGACGCCCTCACCGGTCGTGCCGCACGCGAAGACGCCGTCCGCGCCATTCGCCTCGAGAAACGCGGCGTACGGCGGGATGGCCCCCTCGTCCAGGGCCCTTCCGTCATCAGTCATCGGCGTGACGGCGGCGACGATGAGCGGTCGGGAGTCGCGCCAAGTGAAGGTCATGACCGGGCATGCTACCCGGTACAGCCCGAAGGCCCCGCGGTTCGCGCGCGGGGCCTTCGGCCGGTGCGGGGTCGGTCAGCGCGGTCTGGGCGCTGTCAGGCTGGCACTGTCGGATGTCGGATCCGACGAGCCTCTCTCATCGATGTTGCCCCATGCCTGCGGTCCGACCGGGGCAGGTGCCGCCTCGATGTTGCCCCATGCCTGCGGCCCGACCGGCGCCGCGTCCGCGGGCGCATCGATGGCAGCGTCGTGCTGCTGGCGGGCGCCGTCGAAGCCGCTCATGTGCGGCAGGGCTGACCCGCCGGCGCCCGCTCCGGCATCGTCCCTGGCGTTGATGAGCGTGCCGGCATACAGGCCGAGGGCGGCGGCGACGGTGAGCACGAGGGCCACTCCGGCGATGCGTGCGACTGCTGTTGCTGTTGCTGTTGCTGTTGCGTACACGTGGCTGGACTCCTGGTGTCGCGGTGGGCTCCCTCGTGCACGAATCCTAGGAAGCGGCACGCATCGACCCCTAGCGAGCGGCCGACTACCGCGACGTCGACGCGCCGACAGACGCGGCGTCGGATCCGTGTCGGCCGATCGGTGAAGCGCGTCGGTGTAGACTCGATCCAGAACATTTCCGGAAGGCCCCGCGCGATAGCGCTGTGATCGAGAGGCCAATGACCTACGTCATCACCGAGCCGTGCATCGGCGTCAAGGACGCGAGCTGCGT
>CAYYDA010000215.1:0-3070 GCA_964470495.1 uncultured Steroidobacteraceae bacterium
GCGATCGGCTCGAGGCGCTCCCCGCCGACCTGCGGGCGTCCGGCTTGACGATGGGCGAGGTCGCGTACGTCGACGATCGGCCGCTGGCAGAGCGTGCGCTGGCGGCGCGGGCGGGGCTCGGCTGGATCGGCAAGAACTCGAACCTGCTGACCCACGCGCGGGCCGGCTCGTGGGTCTTCCTCGGCGCGCTCCTCACGTCGGCCGAGCTGCCGGGCGACGAGCCGGTGCGGACGAGCTGCGGGTCCTGCACGCGATGCATCTCGGGCTGCCCGACCGGCGCGATCGTCGCGCCCCAGACGATCGATGCGCGGCGGTGCATCAGCTACCTGACGATCGAGCATCCAGGCGTGCTGGACGACTGGGAGGCGCCCGCCATCGGCGACTGGATCTTCGGCTGCGACGTGTGCCAGGAAGTCTGTCCGGTCAACGCAGACGCCGACGACGGGGGCCCACTGCTCGTCCCGCTGCTGCCCCTGATCGAATGGCTGCTGCCGATGGGCGGGCGCGCCTTCGCACGGGCTGTGGGCGCGACCGCGCTGACCCGCGCGGGACGGCACCGGCTGCTGCGGAATGCCATCGCCGCGGTGGGGAACGCCGGCCGGCGTTCGGAGCAGGCCGAGGAGCTGTTGCGGCGCGCCGCGGTTGACTCGCGGGTCGAGGTGCGCGAGCAGGCCCTTCGGGTGCTGAACGCGTCGGCAGCGCCGACGGGCGGCGTCGGCTAGCCTTCCACTCGATGCCCCGCGTTGCGCCGTTCGCCGGCCTCCACTATTCGATGGGCCGCTTCGGTGGCGCCACGGTGCCGGACCGCGTCCGCCTGGCGGACGATGCTGACACGCCACCGACGCGCCTGGCAGACATCACCGATCTCGTCTGCCCGCCGTACGACGTGATCACCGACGCCCAGCGGGAGGAGCTGCTGGCCCGTCACGACCGCAACGCGGTGCGCCTAGAGTTCAGCGCCGAGCCCGATCCCCACGCGGCCGCGGCGCAGGCCCTGAGCGCATGGTCGGCGGACGGCACCCTCGAGCATCGCGATGAGCCGGCGGCCTACTACTACCGGCACGCGACGACATCGGCGCCGGACTATCCGACCGTCGAGGGCATGCTGATCCGGGTGCTGCTCGAGCCCTGGGGTGACGGGATCCGGCCGCACGAGCACACGATGCCGGGGCCGAAGGCCGACCGCCTCGCGCTGCTGCGCAGCACGCGCACCCAGCTCAGCCCCATCCTGGCCCTCTACTTCGACCGGTCCGAGCGCTACCACCACGTCATGGGCCGCGCCTGGAGTGACGAGTGGCGTGCCCGTGACGGCGACGGGCTGCTCCACCAGCTTGCGGCCATGGAGGCCGATGATCGCCTGCTCGGCTACCTCGGGCGGCAGACCCTGTTCATCGCCGATGGACACCATCGGTACGAGACGGCGCTTGCCTACCAGGCCGAGGTCCGCACGGATCCGCGTTGGTCCGGGGCCGCTCCGGGAGTGCTCGCGGCCGACTGGATCATGATGATGGTCGTGAATGCCGAGCTCACAGAGCTCGAGATCCGGCCGACCCATCGGTTGCTCCTGGACGCGGATGCCGATGCGCTGCGCGCCGTCGCCGCAGGCGGCGATCCCTCGCTCCAATCCATCCCGATGGCGCCCGCGGACCTTGCCGCCGCGCTCGAGGAGCGCCGTCACGCGGACGAGCCGGTCTTCGGGCTCGTACTGCCCGGGAACGACGGCTACCTCCTGGTCGGGGATCCCGATGGACTCGCCGACAGGCTGCGCCGGGAGCGGATGTCGGGAGCGGTCCGGGCCCTTGACCTCGCCGCGCTCCACGTCGTGGTGCTCGACGACAGGCTCGGGATCTCAGCCGACGATGTCGCCGCGGGTGAGCGCCTCGCCTACACTAGGGACGAAGCCGATGCGCGCGAGCGCGTGGCGCGCGGCGAGGCGGTGGCCGCGATCCTGGTGCGACCGACGCGCCTCGACCAACTGGCCGATGTGGCGAGCGCCGGCGACGTGATGCCCCAGAAGTCGACCTATTTCTACCCGAAGCTGTTGACCGGCATGGTCTTCAACCCCCTGGAGGACTGACGAGCCACCCATGGTGCAGGCGATCAAGCGCGACGAGGTCTTCATCGAGCCCGAGGGCATCCACCTCGAGACCCATCAGCCCGAACGGCGCAGTCGCAAGCCGCCGCTGCTCCTGGTCCACGGCGCGCTGACCGGCTCGTGGCTGTGGACCGAGGTCGCCGCCTTCATGGCCGAGCGTGGCTGGGAGGCGCATGCTCTGAACCTGCGCGGCCACTTCACGAGTGACGTCGCCGACCTGTCCGACACGACCATGCGCGACTACGCCGACGACATCGGCGTCGCACTGCGCCAGATCGGGCGCCCGGCAGTGCTGATCGGGTGGGGGATTGGCGCGCTCGCTGCGCTCATGCACGCCGAGCGTCACCCCGTGCTCGGCCTGGTGCTGCTGGCGCCGTCGCCGCCCGCGGACGCCCTCCCTCGTCGCCCGGACGAGCACGAGCTGCGCGCCGTGCCGGCCATCTACGACGCAGCGTGGTGGGGCTGGACCGGGTCACGTGACGAGCTCCGCGCGCGGATGCCCGACATGGAGGACGACGAGATCGAGAAGATGTCGGAGCTGCTCGCCGGCGCCCGCGAGTCGGGTCCCGCTCGGCGCGAGCGGATGCGAGGCGTCCCGATCGACGCCTCGCGGTTCGTCGATCTGCCTAGCCTCGTCATCGGGGCAGGGCTCGACGACGTGATCCATCCGACGGAGGCGCGCCGCACGGCGGACCTGCTCGGCGCGAGCTACGAGTACTTCCCCTCGGCCAGCCATTTCGGGCTGGTCATGGGTGCTCGAACCTGGCCGGAGGTCGCGCAGAGCGTCCTCGGCTGGCTCGAGGAGCGCCGTCCGGCCATGGCGGCCGCATCGGCCTCGATCACCCCGGTGGGTGCGCGCCACTAGCGTCGGTTTGCATCGGTTCCGAGCCGCTTGGTAGACTCGGGCCCGTCCTCAGCGACCCGTGCCGCATTCGTCTAGAGGCCTAGGACACCGCCCTCTCAAGGCGGAGATCA
>CAYYDA010000216.1:0-3051 GCA_964470495.1 uncultured Steroidobacteraceae bacterium
GCTGGGCGAGCAGCGGCTTCGCCTGGCGAGGGACGCCTGAGTTCGCGACCGTCACACGATCGGCGCACCTTCCCCCCTCCCGATCGGCTGGTAGAATCGGCCGCGCTGCCAGAAGGGGTCTCCGAACCAACATGTCGTTCCTCAGGCGCAAGAAGCAGGAGGCCGCGCCTCCTCCGCCACCGATGCCGGTCCAGGAAGAAGTGACCGCGCAGGAGTACTCGGTACGCCAGACGTTCGTCGCCCGCAGTAGCGATGGCCTCCGCCTCCGCGCCGATCCCGTGATTGCCCGTGCCCTCCCCGACATCGTCGAGCCCCTGAGCCAGACGCCGGTCGAGACGATCGAGCCGCTACCCCTGGAATACTCCGATGCCTCGCCGGCCATCGAGCGCTTCAACGAGGTGCAGCAGTGGGTGCTGGCACGCCGCGACGTCAGCCCGATCGGACGGCACGGCCTCTACGTGCTCGAGCTGACTGACGCGCTCGACATGACGGTCGACACGTTCTGCTGCGGCCTGCTGCACGGCGACACCGACACAAGCGGCTACCCGGAGTACAACGCCATCGTGGGCGGCCTCGCCTCCCACTGGGATGAGCTGTCGGGCGAGCTGATCGTGCGAGCCGTGATCGGCTGGGGTGGGAAGGGCCTGCGCGGCGACACCGACCGCATCGGCCAGAAGCTGCTCAGCTCCCTGTACCAGCAGGTGGTGGCGTCAGGCTACAGCCTCGGCGAGGCAGAGCAGGCACGATTGCCTTCAATCGGCGCGCGTTCGGGCTTGACATGCGCCCACTGCGGCTTCGAGGCGGGGAGCGCCAGCGCGTTCTATTGCCCCAAGTGCGGCATGCGGATGATCCGGGGCACCTGACACCCGTACTTTGGGGGTAGGCCCCAACTGGCCCCAGTCCCATTGCCCGCCGTCCTCCGTGGCCGGAGACTAGTCCCGACCGTAACCGGACTGATCCGGACCGAACTCCACCGCGTAAGGAAGGGCAATGGAGCGACCCACCATTCTGCTCGCCATTGAAGGCGAGTCCGAGTCCTACATGGAAGCGCTCACCCGCGCCGGCTTTGCGGCGACCACCTTTGATGGCGGCGGCACGCCGAGCGGTGAGTTCGATCTCGCCGTGCTCGACTGCGACCGCGGCGACGCTCCTGCGACGGCGCTCTACGGCGCGCTCCATGCAGCCGGCATTCCCGTCCTGCTTCTGATCGGCGCCGGCAATGACCTGCCGCCCGGCCTCGGCGCGAGCTCCGACGATCTTGCCCTCAAGCCAATGCCGGCCGAGGCGCTGGTTTTCCGCCTCCAGGCGCTCCTCATCCGCACCGGCCGCAACCTTCCCACCGAATCCGGGGGATGGGCATCGTCCGAGAGCCTGTCCAGCGCACCCGTCGCCGGCGAGGGCCACGTGGTCTCCGTCTTCGCCCCCAAGGGTGGCGTCGGCAAGACGACCGTCGCCGTGAACACTGCCGTGGCGCTGCGCCAGCAGACCCGCGCGGAGGTCCTCCTCTTCGACGCCGACGTCGGCGTCGGGAACGTGACCTCGGTGCTGGACGTTCCCTACCGGCTCGGCCTCGCCGACCTGGCGGACAGCCCGCCGGAGGAATGGACCGATGCCGCCTTCGAGCAGGTCGTCTGCACGCACCCTGCGAGCGGAGTCCGAGTAATGACCTGGGGTACCGATCCGGCTGAGTCCGAGCGAGTCTCGGTGGACCTCATGCTTGCCGCCCTGCGCTGGGCGCGCAATCACCATTCCTACGTCATCGTCGACAACCACCCGGGCTACGACGACCGAACGATGGCGATGCTCGCCGTCTCGAACGAGATCTTCCTCGTCGTCACCCCGGAGGTGGGCGCGCTCCGCAACAGCGCACAGTTCCTCGAGCTGGCCCGTGAGCTGGGCCTCGGCAGCGTCATCAAGGTGATCGTCAACCGAGCGAACCATGGCATCCGCCTGGAGGACATGGCGACCTCGCTGGGCCTGCCCGTGTCGGCGACGATCGTCAGCAGCGGCCCGAAGGCCGTCATCGCCTCGAACGAGGGGATGCCGATCGTCTCGAAGTTCCCGCGCGACAAGATCTCCGACGATCTTCACAACGTGGCGCGGCTCATCTCCCAGCCGAATGCCGCCGACGAGCCCGCCCCCGCGATGGCCGCCGCTCGCAAGTGGTGGACACGCTTTGGAGCCCGAGCCTCGAACGCGTAGCGGCCCGAACGCCGCATCGCTCGCCCGACACAATTGCGCCTCCCGCGAACCGATGACATCATGCGCGCGCCGTGCCGACGTATGACTACCGCTGCCGCTCGTGTGGCAGCGTCACCGAAGTGATTCACTCCATGGCTGACGATGGGCCGTCCGTCTGCGAGATCTGCGCTGGCCCACTGCGTCGTGTGCTGTTCCCGAGTGGGATCATCTTCAAGGGGTCAGGCTTCTACCGCAACGACTCCCGCGCCAGCACCTCGAGCTCGGAGAGCGGGTCTGAGAAGCCGGCGGCCGCGAAATCCGAAGGGCCCTCCGCCACGACCACGACTGAGAAGTCGGATGCGTCCGGCGTGACGAAGCCCGTCGCTTCCGACTAGGCCGACTGGGCCTGGCTCGTCCCGCAGCGGCGGCAGAATCGCGCATTCGCCGACAAAGACAGCCCGCACTGGCCGCAGCTCTGCACGCCGACCTGGGCTCCCGCACTGGCCACCTCTCGGGCCGACGCCTCCCAGAATGATCCTCGCAGCGCGGCCACCCGAGCCAGGTCCGCCTGGCTGGCGGCTGCGCCCCGGGACCGATAGGGAAGAACCTCCGGGGTCTCCTCGGCGACGGGGCCCTGGCTTGGGCCGAGGCCGAGATCGTCGAGCTGCGCGCGGCGCGCTGCGATCTCCGGGCCCTCTGCTTGTGCCGCGGCTCGCTCGTCCTCGGCGGGCATCGGTGCCGGCCTGGTCGGGAAGGGAAGAATCGTGTCTCGGATCGGCGGGATGCGGAGCCCGACCGGCTCCGGCTCGGGCTCGACCTCGGCAACGACCGGCTCCGGCTCGGGCTCAACCTCGGCAACGACCGGCTCCG
>CAYYDA010000217.1:0-3035 GCA_964470495.1 uncultured Steroidobacteraceae bacterium
GAGCTGAGCCGGGACGAGCTGGCCGGCTTCGTCGAGGGCGCGTGGCTGTCGCGTGCCGGCCAACGTGCCGTGGCCAACTGGATGAAGGAGCACGGCACGCCTGAGGACGCCGGCTAGCGCGGAGGCATCCCCGCCGTCCCACGTGGTTCGAGGGTGACCGACGTCGGGTAGGCGCCATCGGAGACGCCGGTTGCCCACGCGATTGCGTCGGCCACGTCCTCGGGGGCGAGCTGCAGCTCGGGATCGGTGATGTCGGGCGTCTGCGGGCGGCCGACCTGGTGGTCTCGCATGCCCGTCGCCGTGGTCCCCGGTGAGAGGACCGTGACCTTGATGCCGAGCGGCTTCACCTCTGCCGCGACCGATTCGCCGAATGCCGCGACGGCGGCCTTGCTCGCCGCGTAGGCCGCCATGTTCGGTGCTCCCTTGCGGCCGAGCACGGACGAGACGAACACGAGATGGCCGGTACCCCGCTCGATCATGGATGGCAGCACCGCGCGAGTGACGTAGAAGGCGGCGTCTGCGTTGACCGCCATCGTCTCGCGCCACACGTCGTCGGACATCGAGACGGTGGGCGTCCAGTGGCCGACCCCGGCGCTCAGGATGCAGATGTCGATCCCGCCCGCGGCCCGTCGCGCCTCGTCGACCATGGCCTGGCAGGCCTCCGGATCGGTGACATCGCCTGCCCAGGCCGATGCGGTGCCCCCGGCCTCGACGATGCCGGCGACGGCCACGTCCAGGTCGGACGACGAGCGGGCAGCCAGGATGACGTGGTCGCCACGAGCGGCGAGGAGGCGCGCCGTGGCCAGGCCGATGCCTCGAGAGCCGCCGGTGATGAGCGTCACGCGATCAGTCACGAACTGATCTCCGGCAGCACGTCGACGCGGTAGGCAAGGCGCAGGGTAGGACCACCGTTCGGGATGCTCAGCGCGGCGCGGAAGTGGCGATCAAACCGGGTCACGCCATCGACGAGAGGGACCGTCCCCGATAGGAACACCGTTCCATCGGGCAGTCCGTCGCCGAATCCCGCCGCCTGGACGAGCGCGTCGGGGTCCAACATCGTCGCGAGCGGGCTGCGCTGATAGGGTTGCCAGTCCGAGCCATCGGAGGAGATCTCGCTGGTCAGCTCGATCTCGTCCCATCGCGCTCGAACGTCGTCGAGGGGGACGACATCGGACCCCAGCACCTTCGCGCAGAGCTGCTTGGAGCGGGGGATCGACGTGCGCTCGAGCTCGCGATCGGTCTGGTCGGACGCGACCGTCACGTACGTGCGGCCCGCATGGGCAACGAGCGCGAACTCCACCTCGCCGGACGTCTGTTCCCCCTGCACCTCGATCTCCGAGCCGGTCGTCACCAAGTTTGTGGACATGTGCCAGAAGGCCGGGGTCCGGGCCACGGGCTCGATGCCGATCTCCCGCAGCTCGGCGACATGACGCTCCCGTTCCGCTTGCGATCGCGCGCTGAAGCCGCCCAGGATCAGCTGCCGAGGCTCCACCTCGATGTGTTCGAGCGCCTCGCCCGACGCCGATAGGACGCTGAACGTGATGCTCACTCGCTCCTCCGATGTTCTGCCGTTGCCGATTGACTGCTCTGCGCATAATGGAACTGTTGCGCGGCCTGCGACAACTGCCCCGGTACTTTCGAAGGAGTGAGGATGTCCAGGAAGTTCTCCAGTGCACTGGCTGCAGCGTTGACCCTAGCTCTCATCTTGACCGCATGCGGCTCGCAGGCCGCCTCGCCATCGGCGAGTGGCGGAGGGGGCGATTCCGAGGGCGGACCCCAGGGCGAGCTGGTGACGATCAACGCTTCGCTCACGGGCCAGGGAGAGGACCCGATCACCCAGGCGGCCCTGGAGTGGTCGCACAAGGCCTGGTGGGACGACGTCCACGACTTCGTGATCGAGCAGGATGCGGAGGGCAACCTGGTCCCCGCCCTCGCCACGGAGTGGGAGGCCTCCGAGGACGGCCTCACGTGGACGTTCACGCTCCGCGAGGACGTGAAGTTCCACAACGGCGACACGATGACCGCCGAGGACGTCGCCTGGAGCTGGAACCGGGTCATCTTCGACCCCGCGTCGACGCACACGATGACCGGGCGTGCGCCGGTCGTCGATTCGATCACCGCCGATGGCAATCAGGTCATGGTCGTCACCAACTCGCCACAGGCGGCGGTGCCGATGTGGTGGGCGGAGCACGATGGCGAGTCGGGCGGAGCCGTCTACTCGCAGGCCTACTTCGAGGAGGTCGGCGATGAGATGTGGAGCAATCCCATCGGCACCGGCCCGTACCAGTTCGTGAGCATGGATGGGGATCAGTCGGCGAGCCTGACTGCCTTCGTCGACCCGGAGCGCAGTGACTGGCAGCAGGAACGGACCCCTGGCTTCAAGGACCTCACCATCCGCGCCGCTCCTGATTCGTCGACGCGCGTCGCACTCCTCCAGACCGGAGAAGCGGACGTGGTGCCGCTGCCGATCTCGGCCGTCGAAGAGCTCGAGGGTACCGGCGTCGAGATCATCGAGGTGCCCGCCGCCACGCAGTCGGTCATGTGGTGCCTCGGCTTCTCGCTGAATCCGGATTCGCCGTGCAATGACATCGCCGTCCGTGAGGCCCTGTCGATCGCGATCGACAGGCAAGGCATCGCCGATTCGATCTACCGCGGCTTCGCCGCACCGCACGTGGGGTACATCGCCGGGCCAGGAGCATTCGGCAACCCCGAGGACCTCGCGGCCCCGCCGTACGATCCCGATCGGGCGCGCGAGCTGCTGGCCGAGGCGGGCTTCGACGAGTCGAACCCCCTGACCGTCGAGATCGTCGTGGCCGACGTCCCGGGCGACATGCCCCTGATGCCGACCATGGCCGAGGCGATCGCCGGCAACTACCAGGACATCGGCGTCGAAGCCACCGTCCGCGTGGGCGACGAGGAGGCGAACAAGGAGGCCCTGTTCGGGTTCGAGTTCAACGGCCAGGACCCGGGTGATCCGGCCCTGCCTGTCACGCTGTACATGCGCGGCATGGACAACCGCTTCTACTTCGTGGACT
>CAYYDA010000218.1:0-3034 GCA_964470495.1 uncultured Steroidobacteraceae bacterium
GCCGGTCTACATCGGCTGGGCGCGCATCAACCGCTCGGCGCTCATCCGCATCCCGCAGAGCAGCAAGGGCCAGTTCAACTCGGTGCGGATCGAGCTGCGCTGCGCGGATCCGTCGTCGAACCCGTACCTCGCCTTCGCCGCGATGCTGGCCGCCGGCCTCGATGGCATCGAGCGCAAGCTGACCCCGCCCGATCCGGTGGAGGAGAACCTCTATCACTTCGACGCCGCCAAGCTCGAGAGCCGCAAGATCAAGCAGCTGCCCGGCACGCTGCGCGAGGCGATCGACGAGCTCAAGGCGGACCGAGTCATCGCCGATGCGCTCGGCGAGCACATCTTCGAGCGCTTCGTCGAGGCGAAGACAGAGGAGTGGGACGAGTACCGGATGCAGGTCAGCGCGTGGGAGGTCGACCGCTACCTCGAGGCCTTCTGACCGGGCGAGCGCCGCCGCTGCCTTCCGCATGAGCAGTGGGTCGCACCCACTGCTCTCCGACCGACGTTGCTACCCTGTCACCGATGACGACTGAGCCGTCGGACGTGCCGGCGGGTGACTGACAACGCAGGGTCGGACCGCTGGATCGCCGTCCTCGGAGGCCGGCGGGAGCGGTCGGGCGGCGAGCGGCGGCGACGCCACATCTTTCGGCGCCTGGCGGAGCGGACCGGCGGTGACATCGTCTCCGGATGGGCCTGGGAGGGCATCCGCCCCGCCCTGAGGCCCGACGGCCTGCGGATCCCCTGGCTCGACCGGCGTCCCCTCCCGAGACTGGTATCCGGCGAGATGCTCGACCCGGCCGTGCTGCGGCGCGTCCAACGGCGCGCTGACCTCGTGGCGGTCGCCATCTACGACGACCCGATCCCGCACCACGCGGCCCTCGGCGTCGAGCTCGCCCCGGATGTGGCCGGGGCCCTGCGCAGGAAACGCGACGCGAACGTCAGCGCGTTCCGCTGGCAGGTCATGCCGACGATCGCATTGGCCGAGCTCGCGGGGCTGCCGCTCGAGAGTGTCATCGCCGGCGAGAACGGAACCGACACCGGGCAGATCGTCCCCGGCGTGTGGCCCGAGGAGCCGGCGATCGCCTTCACGTCTGGGGCTGCACCCGGCCGTGGCATCGAGAAGCTCATCGAGGCGGCCCGGCTGCTGCGGGACGACGTCCCGACGCTGCGCCTGCTGCTCTGGCTGCTGCCGACCGCTGCGGGCGGCGAGGCGTACCTTGCCGCCCTCAACGAGCAGATTCGCCGCGAGCGATGGATCCAGGTGGACACGGTGGACACCGGTGACCTCAACTTCGCCTATCGCCAGGCGACCCTGTTCTGCATCCCGCACCCACCCGACCCGTACTGGGACGCGACGCTCCCGGTGAAGATCTTTGACGCCCTCGCGGCCGGCAGGCCGCTGGTGATCTCGCCGCGAACGGAGACGCAGCGCATCGTCGAGCGGTACGGAGTCGGGGTTGCGGCCACCGGCGACACGGCCGAGGAGCTCGCCGACGCGATGCGGCCGCTCCTCCTCGACGAGGCCGAGGCGAGGCGCATCGGAAGCGTCGCGCGCGAGGTGGCGGAGACCGTGTACGACTGGACGAAGGTCGGCGACCGCATCGCCGACGCGATCCTGGAACGAGAGGGAGTTCGGCCGGCAGCGCAGGAACTGCTAGCCTGACCGTCATGCGAATCGCCGTCATGGGAGCCGGATACGTCGGCCTGGTGACCGGCGTCAGCCTTGCGCGCGCCGGCCACCGCGTCACATTCATCGAGCGCTCCGAGGAGCGTCGAGGAACGCTCCAGGACGGGCGTGTCCCGATCCTCGAGTCCGGCCTGCAGGAGGCCTTTGACGAGGCACGCGCGCGAATCGAGATCGTCGACGAGCCCGAGCGCGTCGAGAGGCCCGACCTGCTTTTCGTCGCGGTCGGCACGCCGATCGCCGAGGACGGCACTCCCGACGAGAGCCAGCTTTCCGCTGCCCTCGAGTCGCTGCGCCGCTATCCGACGCTCGACGTTTCGGTGCGCAGCACCCTCTCACCGGGCACCTCCGTGCGCCTGCCCCGCCTGCTCGGCCGGCCCGACGGCCACCGGATCAGCACCAACCCGGAGTTCCTGCGCCAGGGCAGCGCCATGGACGACTTCGCGCGGCCGTCGCGCATCGTCGTGGGCCGTTTCCCGGAGACCGGTGAGGAGCACCTGCGGAAGCTCGAGAGCCTCTACGCGGAGGTCACGGCGCCGCGGCTGATCGTTGACGTCTCGGCAGCGGAGCTCATCAAGAACGTCGCGAACGCCTTCCTCGCGCTGAAGCTCAGCTTCGTGAACGAGGTGGCCTCGCTCTGCGAGGAGTACGGCGTCGACGTCGGGGACGTGCTCGCCGGGATCGGGGTGGATCCGCGCATCGGAACTTCATACATGCGCCCGGGGCTCGGCTTCGGTGGCTCATGCCTGCCAAAGGAGCTGGACGTCCTCGCCGATGCGGGCCGCCGGCAGGGCCTGCCGATGCACATCGCGCGCGCGGCCGCACTCGTGAACGGCGAGCAGCAGGACCGATTCGCGCGACGGCTCCTCACCGAGATCGGTCCCGAACCCGCGCGTATCGGTGTCCTGGGCCTCAGCTTCAAGCCGAACACGGACGACCTGCGCGGCTCGCCGGCGGTCACGGTCGTCCGACGCCTGCTGACCGCGGGCCACAGCGTCGTGGCCTACGATCCGGCGGTGGCGCAGGATCGCGCTGTGGCGGCGGTCGGCGGCATTCGGTGCGTGCCGCGTGCCGAGGACGTGTTCGAAGGCGCCGACGCGGTTGCCGTGGCCACCGATTGGCCCGAGTTCCTCGGATTGGACCTGGGTTCGCTGGGGCCACGCATGCGGCGACCGCTGCTCTACGACGGCCGCAACCTGTTCGACCCAACCGTCGTCACTGCGGCCGGGCTCTCGTACCGCGGCATCGGCAGGGTGGATGCGGAGCCCCCGGCGTCCCCAGCGGGATCGACTCAGCCGGCCGCAGCCTCGGCGCGATCACCGGAGCGCACCTCGTCCGCGTGACCCGCGGCCCAGCGAT
>CAYYDA010000219.1:0-3030 GCA_964470495.1 uncultured Steroidobacteraceae bacterium
TCTCGGTCTTGCGCGCGTAGACGCGCAGGCCCGGCTTGCTGATGCGCTTGAGCCCCGTGACGACCGGCGTTCGGCCCTCGACGTACTTCAGCCGCAGGGTGAGCATCTCCTGCACGCCCTCGGTCTGCGTCTCGTATGTCTCGATGAAGCCTTCCGCCGCGAGGATGCGCGCGATCTCACGCTTCACGCGCGACGAGGGCATGCTGAGGTCCTTGTGCCGTGCCTGGCTCGCGTTGCGGATGCGCGTCAGCATGTCGGCGATCGGATCGGTCACGTTCATATTGGTGTTCGTTCGTCTCCTCGGCGGCGGTTCGCTCCCGGCCATCTCCGGGTGGCGCCTGCCGCTGATGGTGGCCGCCGTCGGGCGGCCGTGGATGTCGTTGTGAGCCCTACCAGCTCGACTTCGTCACGCCCGGCAGCTGGCCCAGCAGGGCACGCTCCCGGAAGCAGATGCGGCACATGGCAAATCGGCGCATGTAGCCGCGCGGCCGTCCGCAGACCTGGCAGCGGTTGTGCTCGCGCACGGGGAAGCGCGCGGGGCGCTTCGACCGGGCGATGCTCGACTTCTTTGCCACGTGGTGCTCCTTAGTTCGCCTGGAACGGCATGCCGAGGAGCTCGAGGAGCTTGCGCCCCTCCTCGTCGGTCTTCGCCGTCGTCACGATGCTGATCTCGAGCCCTCGCAGCCGGTCGATCTTGTCGTAGTCGATCTCGGGGTAGACGAGCTGCTCGCGCAGGCCGAGGCTGAAGTTGCCGCGGCCGTCGAACGAGCGGGTCGGGATGCCCCGGAAGTCGCGGATGCGCGGCAGCGCGAGCGCGAGGGTGCGCTCGAGGAAGTCGTACATCCGCTGTCCGCGCAGCGTCACCTTGGCGCCGATCGGCATCCCGGTGCGCAGCCGGAACTGCGCGATGCTGCGCTTGGCGCGGGTCACGATCGGCTTCTGGCCGGTGATGATGGTCAGGTCGCCGACCGCGGCGTCGAGCGCCTTGGCGTTGGCGATCGCCTCACCGAGCCCGATGTTGACGACGACCTTCTCGACGCGAGGGATCTGCATCGGGTTCGCGTAGGTGAACTCGCGCTGCATGGCGGGGACGATCTCGTCGTGGTAGCGCCGGCGCAGCCCGGCGTACTCCGGCCTGCGGAATTTGCCGTTGCTCGATGCCTTCTCGGCGGCCGGTGCCTTCTCGGCAGCCGGGGACGTCTCTCCGGCCGTCACCTTCCCGGATGCGTCGGCCGGACCGGGCTTGGCGCTTGCGCGCTTGGTGCCAGCAGCCTTTGCGGGTGCCGTCTTGGCGCTTGCGGCCTTCGTCGCCGTGGAGGCGGCGCGGCTGCGCGGCGTCTTCTTCTCTGCTTCGGGGCTCACGTGGTCGTCACCTCGATCTGCTCGCCGCAGCGCTTGCAGACGCGGGTCCGCCGGCCATGCTCGCCCTCGAGCTTGCCGTGGCCGACGCGGGTCGGCCGGTTGCAGCGCGGGCAGATCACCTGCACGTTGCTGATCGGCAGCGGAACCGGCAGGTCGATGATGCCGGCCTGCTGCGTCCGCGACCGCGCCTTCTGGTGGCGCTTCGCCATGTTGAGTCCGGGGATCACGACGCCGAAGCCTCGCTTCGTCTTCTCGACCCGGTCGACCGTGCCGCGCTTGCCGCGGTCCTTGCCGGCCAGGACGAGGACGGTGTCGCCCCTGCGCACGTTCATCTAGAGCACCTCCGGGGCGAGCGAGACGATCTTCATGTAGTTGCGCTCGCGCAGCTCACGGGCCACCGGCCCGAAGATGCGCGTGCCTCGCGGGCTGCCCTGGGCGTTGATGAGCACAGCCGCGTTCTCGTCGAAGCGGATATGGCTGCCGTCGGATCGCCCGAACTCCTTGGTGGTGCGGACCACCACGGCGCGGACGACCTCGCCCTTCTTCACCGCCGCGTTCGGCAGCGCCTGCTTGACGGCAGCCACGATGACATCGCCGACCTCGGCGGTGTCGCTCGACGATCGGCCGATGACCGAGATGCACTCCACCACCCGGGCGCCGGAGTTATCGGCCACGCGCAGCCTGCTGTACTTCTGGATCATGCGGACTCCGTGGTGTCGATCATCTCTTCGTGGGAGCCGCGCGCCACGACCTCGACGACGGTCCAGCGCTTCTCGCGTGAGAGCGGACGGCTCTCCTCGATGCGCACGGTGTCACCGACCCGGGCGGTGTTCTCGGCGTCGTGAGCCTTGAACTTGCTGGAGAGGCGCACCACCCGCTTGTAGACGGGATGCCTCCGCAGCCGTTCGACGCTCACGACGACGGTCTTGTCCATCTTGTCGGACACGACGCGTCCGAGCTTGCTCTTTCGTTTGCCCTGCATCAGCTGGCCTTCTCTTCGGCAGCGGCCGCGTCTGCGGCGTGCTGTCGCTCAGTCATGACGGTCAGGATGCGGGCGATCCGCTTGCGGGTCGCCGGCAGCCTGCTGTAGTTGCTTTCCTGTCGGGTTGCGAGATCGAAGCGGACCTTCCATAGCTCCTGCTTCGCGTCACGGAGCTGGCCCTCGAGATCCTTGTCGGAGAGGGCCCGCACCTCACTGATGTCCATGCTCCTGGCCCTCCTTGATCACGAACTTCGTGCTGATAGGTAGCTTGTGGCCGGCGAGGCGCATCGCCTCGCGCGCGATCGGCTCGGGGACGCCCGACATCTCGAACATCACCCTGCCCGGCTTGACGACCGCCACCCAGTGGTCGGGCGCGCCCTTGCCGGAGCCCATCCGGACCTCTGCGGGCTTCTTGGTGACCGGCTTGTCAGGGAAGACCCGGATCCAGACGCGGCCACCACGCTTGATGTGATGGGTCATGGCGCGTCGCGCCGCCTCGATCTGGCGGCTGGTCAGCCAGCAGACCTCCTCGGCCATGAGGCCGAAGTCGCCGAAGCTGACTGTGGTGCCGCCCTTGGCCAGGCCGGCACGACGGCCGCGCTGGACCTTGCGGTGCTTGACACGCTTTGGCATCAACACGCTCAGGACCCCTTCGCCTTCGGCTTGTCGGCCGGCTTGTCGGTCGG
>CAYYDA010000220.1:0-3026 GCA_964470495.1 uncultured Steroidobacteraceae bacterium
CGCCGGCCAGGAACGCCGAGAGCAGGTACACGAAGCGCCCGGCCAGGAGGATCGGCAGCAGCGACGCGGCGAACAGCGCCACCCCGCCCCAGAGGGCGTGCGCGATATGGAGGTCGCCGCCGCCGATCTGAGGGAACCCGGTGAGCGCCAGGAACCATCGCGTGCCGATGACGGTGGCTGCGAAGCTGACGAGCGTGACCAGCAGGTAGCGCTCGGCACCCTCACGTCGAACGGGTCGCCGGATCCATGGCAGCCGATGTCGGCTCGGAGCCTCGCGCACCCGCGTACGCTAGCCGACCGGCCGACTGGCCGCCTGCATGCCGATCCCCTGCGCGACGAGCATCTTGATCGGGCGTCGCGGGGCGAGCCCGGCGGCCCGCTGCCAGTCCGCCATCTCCTCGAACGTCCACGTGCCGGCCTCGCTGATGAGGGCGAAGTACAGGTCCAGAAAGCTGTTGAACTGGCCTCCCTTGCCCGGCGCGCTCGGACGGATGGCCTCACCGATGACGAGAACGCCACCGGGCCGCAGCGCACGCGCAACCCGTGCGACCAGCGCCCGATTCGTGGCGTCGTCGAAGTGATGGACGAGGCTCCACATGATCACGAGGTCATAGGCCTGCTCGCCGAGGTCGTCGGTGAGCGCGTCGCCGGCGCGGAGCGTCACGCTGTCCCCCATCCCCTCTCGCGCCAGGATCGGGGCGGCATGCTCGACCGCCTGCGGTAGGTCCAGCACCACCGATCGGAGTCCCGGGTGGCGGCGGCACAGGGCCACCGAGAAGTAGCCGTGCGAGCCGCCGATGTCGAGCATGTCGCGCGCGCCCTTCGGCACCGGCGTGCGCCTCGTGGCCTCGGACGCCGAGAGCGCCGCCTGCGCGCGCATGCCGCGTTGGTACATGCCCCACTCTTCCTCGGTCATGGTGCCGTGGACGTCCAGCGGCTCCCCCGACCGCAGGAACTCGCCGAGCCGGCCGATCCAGCGGAGCTCGAGGCGGCGCATCAGGATCAGGTCGCGCACCGACGATGGCGAGCCGGCGAGGAGGAAGCGTCGAGCCATCGAGGTCAGCGCGTACCGCCCGCCGCGGAAGCGGAGGTAGCGCATCGCGGTCAGCAGGTTGAGCACCTTCTCGGTGGCGTGCGGATCGCTGCCCGCGCGCTCGGCGACGGCCGCCGCGTCGAGCGGCCCATCGGCCAGCGCCTCGAAGAGCCCCTGTTCGGTTGCCACGAGGGCGGTCTCGCCGAACGCGGCCGCGTACGTGTCGATGAGCGGCGTCGGAACCCGGCCGCTCGCGAGCACCGCTCGCTCCAGGGGGTTGGTTGCGACGACTCCGTAACGCACGGGTTTCCTCCGTTCGGAACCTGCGACGGACGGAGTCTACGCTCCGATCAGCCGATCTAGCCGATGCTGATCTCGCGCGTTCGGGCGTCCGGGACCAGGAAGCCGGCCAGTAGCTCAGCTTCGGTCTCGACATCGGCCCTGTCCGTGGGCGCGAGGGAGTCGAACAGGCCGATCTTGAGAACGCTCTCGCCGCGCCTGGTGTCGACTCGCCACGTCCCACGAACGAAGCCGTCGACCAAGATCGAGCCGCGCATCCAGATGTCCTCCGTGAACTTGCGGTCGATCACCCGGGTCCGGTCGTCGTGCGAGAGCGCGATGTTGTCGTATTCCGGCAGGAAGCGAACGGGGGCCGGCGTGTCGGGATCGGGGAATGGCGCGTCGGGCACGTCGAACAGCTCCCGGCCCTTTTCGTCGCGGAAGGTCCGGAGCCGAGGGCGGAGGCGCTCGAGCACCTCGCGGATGCCGGTCAGCCACGACCAGACCTGGACATCCTTCGCCGAAGCCGGCCCGAACGCGGCGAGGTAGCGCATCACGAGGTCGTCGACCGAGGGACTGGAGTCCAGCGGACGGCCCAGCCAGCGCTCGATCGTCTCCACGTGGGCCAGCCCGCCCTTGCCCCACAGGCCGCGCGGTGGCGGCTGGAGGACCGGGACCAGGAAGCGGATCGCGTAACCCATCGAGTTCGCGTCGGCGTCGGGCCAGCGCTCCTGGAGACGCTTGCCGAGTTCGGTGGCGACATGCGGTCGCTCCGCGAGCAGCTCGAGGCCGGCCGCGACCACCTCGTCGACCTCCGCGCCCGCAAGCGATTTCGAGAAGGGGCTGTATCGCCAGGCCCGGTCGAGCACGGGCTGCATCAGCGGGCGGATGGTCAGCGCGTCGCGAGCCGAAACGAGATGGATCGTGGTCCGCATGAGGCCGACCACCCGAACCGCACGCCGATCGGCGATCGGCTCCGAGAGTTGCTCCGGTCGGAAGCCCTCGATGCGCGACCAGAGCGCGGTGTACGGATCGGTCGGTACCTGCGCCTGCATGCCGACGAGCCGCTCGACGATCTCGAGCGCCGGAAGCTCGACGCGCTTCAGCAGCATCTGCCGCTCCAGCAGCGATCGGTTCAGCTCGCGCCGCGTGAGGATTCCCTCGGATGCCATGGGGCGCAACGGTAGGCGATCGCCCAGAGCGATGGGCCCAGGTGCTTGCGCGCACCCGTAGGCTGTACGCGGACGACCCCATCGGTATCGCGTGGACGGAGGAGGTCTCGTGAGCTTCGAATTCCTGGGCCAGCTGAACTGGCTTGCCGTGATCGTCGGGGCGTTGATCTATTTCGTGCTCGGTGCGCTGTGGTACGCGCCCGCCTTCCTCGGTCGACGGTGGCAGCGCTCGATCGGCTGGGATCCCGAGCGGACCCCGCCGGAAATGAAGATCACCACCTACGCGATCCCCGCCCTCGCGTACCTCGTGATGGCCATTGCCGTCGGGCTGCTGGCGGCCGCGACCGGGACCGATACGCTCGCCGAGGGCCTGATCCTGGGGCTGGTGCTCGGCGTCGGCCTGTCGCTCATGCATACGCTCGTGGACGCGACCTTCGATCCGAACAAGCCCGAACCGTGGACCTGGTTCGCGATCAACGGCTCGTACCACGCCCTCGGAATCCTCATCGTGGCGGTCATCGTCGCAATCTGGCGTTGACGCC
>CAYYDA010000221.1:0-2996 GCA_964470495.1 uncultured Steroidobacteraceae bacterium
CCGCCGATGGCGAGCAGGCGCCAGTCGGGCAGGGACGCGCCACCACCGGCGGTCGCACCGGCATCGATACGCCGGTTGAGCGCCTCGCTGCTGGCACGCTCGCGCCGCTGGATGCCGGAGGTGCGTCGTCGCTTCGTCATACGGCGGCGAAGGATAGCGGACCTTCCGGATCCGCGCCGTGGCACCCGATGTGCTCGTTGGTAGAATCGTCCGTCGTGTGCCGGGTCGGCCAAGCGCACGTTCCATCACACCCGTCCACGGAGGTGCCATGACCACAGGCGACACGTCTCGCCGTCGCGAGAATGCCTTCACACTCGTGAAGCGCCTCGTGTCCGGCGGAGTGACGCTGGCCAAGTTGGAGGTCCAGCGCGGCCGCCAGGAGATGGCAGCCAATCTCGGTCAGCTCAAGGGCGGGATCCTTCAGCTGGCGATTGCCGCGGCGCTGGGTTTCATGTTCCTCATCGCGCTCATCGGCTTCGTGATGGCGGTCCTTGTCGTCATCGGCCTGTGGTGGGTGGCGCTGATCGTGCTTGCGCTGCTCCTGATCGTCGCCGGGCTGCTGGCCTGGCGTGGCATCAAGAAGGTCACGAGCACCAAGTTCACCCCCGAAGAGACCATCGCAGCGGTCAAGGAGGATGTCGAGTGGGCGAAGAACCGCTTGCTGAGACGCGGCTAGCCATCGACCGCCAGCGGGCGGAGATGGAGCGCACGTCCGACCAGCTGCGAGACGCGCTGGATCTGAAGAAGCGATTCCGGGAGAACCCGGCGCTGGTGATCGGCCTGGGTGCTGCCGCGGTGTTCCTGGTCGCAGGTGGCCCGGTCCGCGTGGCCAAGGTGGTTCGGCGACGGCTCTTCCGCTCGGACCCGGAGAAGGCATATGACGCCCTCCCGAAGCCGATGCAGTCGTGGGTCGACCACATGGCCGGCGCCGTGGGACCGCGTGCCGCCGAGGCGCGCCAGACGCTGTCCGAGGAGCTCCTGCGCTGGCGCCACGATCCGAAGAAGCACGGCAAGGTCAACAAGAAGCTTGCGAAGCAGATCGCGGAGGGGCCACCCGGCCCGAACCGCGCCGTGTGGAGCGCATTCGAGGCGGGCGCCGCCATCATCACGGCCGCCCTCGCGCGCAAGGTGGTCGAGCGGTTCCTCTCAGGCGAGCCGCCGTCGGGCATCGCGCCGCTCGATGCGGTCGGCACCGTGGGCGGCGCGGCCCAGCCGGACCCGAGGCACGCAAAGGACGACGTCACGCGTTCCTCGGGCGAGCGGGCGCAGGCCAAGGCCGCGGAGGACTACTCCGGCATGAGCTCGCGCCGCGACCGTTAGTCCGCCGGTGGGCGCATCGGCCAGGGCCAGGTCGGCATCGGACGCGCAACCATCGGTCCATTGGTAGACTCAGCGCCGGACCGCCAGCACTCGTAGCAGAACCGATCCGGGCGAGTGGCGGAACGGCAGACGCGCCGGCCTTAGGAGCCGGTGTCGCAAGACGTGCGAGTTCGAATCTCGCCTCGCCCACCACGCCACTTCGCCGCAGCAGGAGCCACATTGGTCACCGTTTCAGCGCGACCCGAGCCGGGTTCGAGGGTGGTCCTCGAGATCGAGGTCCCTCCGGCCGAGGTCGACCAGCATTTCGCCACCGCCTATCGGCATGTGGCCGAACGAACCCGCGTGCCCGGGTTCCGGCCCGGCAAGGCGCCGCGCCAGGTCATCGACCGGTTCGTGGGCCGTGGCTCGGTCCTGGCCGAGGCGATCGACCACCTCGTCAGCGCATCGTACGACCGGGCGCTCGACCAGGCGAACGTGATCCCGATTGACCAGCCGGAGGTTGACATCGATCCCGCGTCGGTTGCCGAAGGGCAGGCGGTCACCTTCACCGCCACCGTCCCGGTGCGGCCCGACGTCGAGCTCGGCTCGTACACCGAATATCCGTTCTCGCTCGAGACGGCGGAAGTCACGGACGAGCAGGTGGAGCAGGTCATCGGGGAGCTGCGGGAGCAGCAGGGCACCCTCCGCCCCGTCGACGGCCGCGGCGCGCAGGAGGGAGACATTGCGAGCGTCAAGTTCGTCGGCAGCATCGACGGCGAGCCGTTCGAGGGTGGCTCGGCGGATCGGATGCCGCTCGTCATCGGCGAGAACCGCATGATCGCCGGCTGGGAGGACCACCTGGTCGGCCTCGAGATCGGTGCCGGGACGGACTTTGACATCACCTTCCCGGACGATTACCGCGTCGAGGAACTGCGCGGCAAGGCGGCGCACTTCGACGTCACGCTGCTCGACCTGCGTGAGAAGCTGCTGCCCGAGCTGACGGACGAGTTCGCCAAGAGCGTCGGCGAGGTGGAGACCGTCGACGAGCTGCGCGCCGAGATCCGCGACGCGCTGGCGAAGCGCTCCGCGGCCGATGTGCGCCACGCATTCGGCGACCGGATCATCGACTTTGCCAGCACGAATGCAACCGTCGAGCTGCCCGAGGTGATGGTCGCCAACGAGGTCGAGATCATGCGCGACGAGCTGCGCACGCGCCTCGCCCAGCAGCGGATCGGGATGGACCAGTACCTGGCGCTCTCCAAGCAGACGCCGGAGGAGATGGCGAACGAGCTGCGCGAGCCGGCAACCCGGCGCGTGAAGACGCTGCTCGTGCTGTCGGCGATCGCCGAGAAAGAGGGGATCGACGCATCCGACGAGGAGATCGAGGCCGAGATCGCCGGGCAGCTCGCCCGTTACGACGACGACGCCAAGCTGCGCGAGTACCTGACCTCGCGTCGCGGGCGCAGCTATCTGCGCATGACCCTGCGCAACCGTACACTGGTCGACACGCTCATCGAGCGCGCCATCGGGCCCGATCCGGCCGCCGGGTCGACGCCCGACATCACGCCAACATCCGAGCCCGAGCCCGAGCCCGAGCCCAGCCCTGAGGCCGATCTCGAGCCCACCGAGCAGACCAAGGAGTCCGAATAACCGATGCTCGTCCCGATGGTCATCGAGTCGAGCGCCCGCGGCGAGCG
>CAYYDA010000222.1:0-2976 GCA_964470495.1 uncultured Steroidobacteraceae bacterium
GCGAAGTAGCCGCGGTAGACGAGGCTCGGCCCGTCGATGAGCATGAGGAGAGGTCGGCGGTCGGCCATGGGCACTGCCAGTCTAGACCGATGGCGGCCCTTCGGCCGCCGTAGAATCGGCGCGATGGCCGGCCTTCGTACCCTCGATCCATACGCGGTTCTGGGTGTCGCACGGGAGGCGACGCCACTCCAGGTGGCGCGCGCTCACCGGCGCCTGGCGAAGCGCCATCATCCCGACCTGCATGAGGGCGCGACCGACGCCGCGGACCGCATGCGCCGCATCAACGAGGCGTGGTGGGTGCTCTCGAATCCCGCACGCCGCGCTGACTACGACCGATCCCACCCGGCGGCCAATTCCCTGGCCGTCGGCGGCCACTGGAGCGCCTCGCGTGCGCCGATCCGGCCGGCCTCCCCGTCCTCGACGCGGACCTGGGCGGAATGGCGGGCGACCGCAGCCGAGACGCGCGCGGCCCCCCGTACCGTCCGTCAGCCCGGCGAGGTCCCGATCCCCCGCACCCGGCGCCCACCGCGACCGGAGCCACTGCCCTCCACCTTTCGCGACTCGGGTTGGGCGGCGCTGCTGGCCGCAGGGCTCATCGTGCTGCTCCTGGCCGGGGCGATCGTGATCAGCCGCCTCACGCTCTGAGGCTCGTGCTGCGAACCGTCCAATTCACATCGGGCGTGCGTTACGCGGGACAACCCCGCCAGCACGGTCCGAATTCACACGCGGTGTCAAATGGGACGCTCGAGGGCCGGTTTCTGGGCCTTGCTGGTTTACCTGGTGTGAATGCGGACGGATGGAGGCAGTCAGCCGGCGCGCGGGGCGAGAATCCAGCGCAGGAGCAGGGCGGCGATCATCAGTGCCACGCCGCTGAAGAGGACCATCGGCCACGGCGAGCGCTCGGCGGCGAGACGCTCGACTGCGAGACGGTCGGCCGATGACGAGCCGTCCCCGAACTCGAGGGTCGTGAGGTCGTCGGACCCGTCCCCGGCGGCCGTGTCCCCACCCTGATCGGACCCCGCGGCGGCACGTTCGCTTGCATCAAGGAGGTCCGCGGTCGACGCGGCGACTTCCGGTGCACCCGCGGCGGCCCCGGACGGAGCGGCCTCGGCGGCGGGCTCCTCGAGCGTGATCGACTCGTCGGCGGCACCGCCGGAATCGGCCGACGGGCCGCTGAGCGACGGGGCAGCAGTCCCGATCGTGCCGACCAGCGCCAGTGCGGCACCGGAGGCGAGGACAGGGGCAAAGAAGCGACGTGCCCAGCCGCCGAGGCGATCCGGCGCAGAGGCCGGAGCGGCCTCGATCGCCGGCAAGAGCCGGAGGGGCCGGGACGGCGTCACGTCGGGAAGATCGGCCAGGGCAGCGCGAAGCACACCGAGCTCGCCGATGAGCTCGGTGCATCGGATGCAGGAGTCGACGTGAGCCGTCAGCGTGGCATCGGCGGTTGCATCGGTCTCGCGCGAAGCCAGCGCCGAGAGGCGCTCGTCGTCGGGGTGATTCGGAATCAGCATGCCAACGCTCCAGACGCCCCTATCTCGTGAACAGTTCCCGGTGCTCGGCCAGCAGCTCTCGCAGGCGAAGGCGGCCGCGATGGATGCGCGACTTTACCGTTCCGAGCGCGGAGTCGGTCATGGCCGCCACCTCGTTGTAGTCCATCCCATAGACGTCGCACAGCACGACGGCGGTTCGCTGGTCGACCGGCAGCCGCTTCAGCGCAACCTCCAGGTGCCGGTACAGCTCGCTCTTCGTGGCCTCCGCCTCGGGATTCACGGCGCCGAGATCCGGGAGCTCCGGCGCGCCCTCGTCAGGATCCGGCAATGGGCTGGACGGCCTGCGCTGCGCGCGACGCAGGATGTCGTAGCTGGCATTCGCCGTGATGCGTAGCAACCATGAGCGGAAGATGCCGCCCCGGTACGAGCCGATGGCCTTGTACGCGTGGATGAACGCATCCTGGGTCGCATCCGCCGCCTGGTCGGGATCGCTCAGCAGGCGCCACGCGAGGCCGTAGCACGCCCGCTGGTAGTGCTCCATGAGCTGCGCGAACGCCATTCGGTCCCCTGCCGCGGCCCGGGCGATCACCGCCGCTTCGTCGGGAAGCGGCAACGTGCGATGCGTCGTCGGTGTCGTCTCAGGGGCATCGGCCATCGACTTCCTATAATGACGGCTCCCCGCGCCGGAGTGGCGGAATCGGCAGACGCGTCGGTCTCAAACACCGATGAGCGCAAGCTCGTGTGAGTTCAAGTCTCACCTCCGGCACCACCCAACCTGAGCCACGATTCACGGCCCGGACACGGAAAGGGGCGAACCCGCTGGCCGGCCCCTGACCCCTAACTTGACCCCTACGCCGAGCCGAACACCGCGTCGGCGCAAGGTGGACGCGCGCGATGAGCGAGTAGCCCTGCCACGTCCGCGGCCGCATCGTCGGCTTTGCGGCCTCGAGGCCGCGATCGCGAAGCGCCTGCCGTGGACGTGGGAGCCGGAGAGGGGTGCGGCGTAAGTTCAGCGGAGATTCAGGGAACGGCAGTCATTGTGTGATGCAGCCGACCGCGAATCCACCCCTCCCCGGGAGTTTGCGGTCGGCTTCTCCATGGCCCGTAAGCCGCGGGTAGGCCTACTGCACTGATGGTCGAACTACGTTTCGCCCATCCGTCGTCGTCACTGTCCCTACTCCACGGCGAAAGCCGTGCGCATCCCCTCTGCATAGTGGGCTTCGTTCTCGTCCTCGGAGTAGATGTTGCAGAGCAGGACGTAGTTGCCGGCCTCCAGCGTCACCCCCAGCTCTTGGGTTTCGCCGACCGGAATGTCCTCGATCTCGTCGATGACCTCGATGCCCTCTCCATCCTCAGTGACGGCACCTTGCTCATCGGTCGGCAGTTCGGCGGGATCGAGATCGGTCTTGAGGACCACGAACTCGTGGACGTCGGCTGGCCCCTCGTTCGTGACCTGGAATGTCACGTCGCCGCTCGGCGCCGACTC
>CAYYDA010000223.1:0-2957 GCA_964470495.1 uncultured Steroidobacteraceae bacterium
ACACGGATCCCGCGCAACCCGCTCGACGTGCTCGCCCAGCAGATCGTCGCCATCTGCGCCCACGACCAGTGGACGGTCGACGAGCTGTTTCGGCTCGTCACGCGCGCCGAGTCGTTCCGCGACCTGTCTCGCGAGCAGCTGGAGGGCGTGCTCGACATGCTGTCCGGCCGCTATCCATCCGACGAGTTCGCCGACCTCAAGCCTCGCCTGGTCTGGGACCGCCAGACCGATGTGGTCGCGTCGCGCAACGACGCTCGCGTCGTTGCCATCACGAGCGGCGGCACGATCCCGGATCGCGGCCTGTACGGCGTCTTCTTGCCGGGCGACGACGCGGGCCGGGGCGGGCGGCGTGTGGGCGAGCTGGACGACGAGATGGTCTACGAGAGCCGGGTGGGCGAGACATTCCTCCTCGGCGCGTCCACGTGGAGGATCGAGGAGATCAAGCCTGACCGGGTGATCGTAACCCCCGCACCGGGCGAGCCGGGCAAGATGCCGTTCTGGCACGGCGATGCGGTTGGACGGCCAATTGAGCTGGGTCGAGCCATCGGCGCATTCCTGCGCGAGTTCGAGCCGATGAAGCCCGAGGCGGCGATGGCGCGCCTGCGCGACGATCACGCGCTCGACGACTTGGCGGCCCGCAACCTGGTCGCCTACCTGGCCGAGCAGCGCGAGGTGACCGGCGTCCTGCCGACCGATCGCACGATCGTGGTCGAGCGCTTCCGCGACGAGCTGGGCGATTGGCGGGTGGCCCTGCTCACGCCGTTCGGCGGCCGCGTCCACGCGCCATGGTCGATGGCCATCGAGTCGCGGCTGCGCGAGCACCACGGCGTCGACGTGCAGGCCATGTGGTCCGACGACGGGATCGCGGTTCGCCTGCCGGAGGGGATCGAGACCGATGGCTCGGCGATCGAGTCGGCGCTCCTGCTCGATCCCGACGAGATCGAGGAGCTGCTGATGGCCGAGCTCGGCGGATCGGCGCTTTTCGCGGCCCGATTCCGTGAGAATGCCGCCCGCGCGCTGCTGCTGCCGCGTCGCCGTCCAGGCCAGCGAACGCCGTTGTGGATGCAACGACAGAAGTCGGCCGACCTGCTCTCAGTCGCCAGCCGATACGGCTCCTTTCCCATCATCCTCGAGACCTACCGCGAGGTCCTGCGTGACGTCTTCGACATGCCGGCTCTCGTCGACCTGCTCGCCTCCATCCGATCACGTCGCATCAGGGTCGTGAGCGTCGAGACGCGCTCGGCCTCGCCGTTCGCCTCATCCCTCCTGTTCGACTACGTCGGCTCGTTCATGTACGAGGGCGACGCGCCCCTCGGCGAGCGGCGCGCCCAGGCGCTCGCACTGGATCGCGAGCTTCTGGCCGAGCTGCTCGGCACCGAGGAGCTGCGCGAGCTGCTCGACCCGGAGGCGGTGGGCGACCTTGAGCTCGAGCTGCAGGGGCTGGCCGGTTCGCGCCGGGCACGGACCGTCGACGGCGTGGCGGATCTGCTGCGGCGGGTGGGTGACCTGCGCACCGACGAGGTGGTCGCCCGATCCGCCGAGGCGTTGGACGCAACCGCCGCGCTGGCAGAGCTCGAAGGGTCCCGGCGCGCCGTTCGCGTGCGGATCGCCGGGGAGGAGCGCTGGGTCGCGATCGAGGATGTGGCGCGCTACCGCGATGCGGTCGGCGCGAGCCCGCCGGCGGGCGTGGCCGAGACCTGGCTCGAAGCCGCCGACGCGCCGCTCGACGCACTGCTCCTGCGCTGGGCACGCAGCCACGCCCCGTTCACCGCCGACGCGCCGGCAGAGCGCTGGGGCCTCGCGCGGGCCACGGTCGAGGAGCGCCTTCGTGCGCTCGCCGCAACCGGCTCGCTGCTGGAGGGCGCCTTCCGGCCGGGGGGAACGGCGCACGAGTTCACCGACGCCGACGTCCTGCGCCAGCTCCGGCGTCGATCGCTGGCGCGACTGCGGCGCGAGGTGGAGCCGGTGGAGGCCGAAGTCCTCGCGCGGTTCCTGCCCGCGTGGCAGGGCGTGGGCTCGACGTCCGGCGGCCTCGGCCGGCTGATCGAGGTCGTGGCGCAGCTCGAGGGCGTGCCGATCCCTGCATCGGTCCTCGAGCGCGACGTCCTCCGCGCTCGCGTCGCCGGCTATACGCCGCGCCTGCTCGACGAGCTCGGGGCTGCCGGCGAGGTCGTCTGGATCGGCCGTGGGTCGCTCGGGCGGGATGACGGGCGCATCGCGCTCTACCGCCGCGACCGGGTCGACCTGCTCGCCAGCGCGGGCGCATCCGAGGACCGCCCGTCGGAGCCGATCCACGACGCCATCCGCCATCACCTCATGCGACGTGGCGCATCGTTCTTCCCCCAGCTGCGGTCATCTGTCCGCGAGGCCCGCACTGATGACGAGCTGCTCGACGCCCTGTGGGACATGGTCTGGGCGGGCGAGGCGACGAACGACACGTTCGCGTCGCTTCGTGCGCTGTCGCTCCCCCGCAGCCGTTCGAAGAGCGCGCCACGGCCGGGGCGCCTGGTCGCGCTCGGTCCTCCGCGCGCGGCCGGCCGGTGGTCGCTGGTGGCCGACCTGGTTGGGGAAGAGCGAACCCCGACCGAGCGCGGCCACGCATTGGCAACCACGCTGCTGGAGCGGCACGGTGTCGTCACGCGCGAGGGTGCCACGGCCGAAGGGCTCGTCGGAGGATACGCATCGGTCTATCCGGTGCTGCGGGCCATGGAGGAGTCGGGCCGCGCGCGCCGCGGGTATTTCGTGGCCGGTCTGGGCGCCGCGCAGTTCGCGCTGCCCGGGGCGGTCGACCAGCTGCGCGCCGTCCGCGACGACGAGGGGGACGCCGTGCGCGTCCTCGCCGCCACCGGCGCGGCGCAGCCCTACGGAGCCGCATTGGCCTGGCCGGGGGGCGAGGGAGACGAGCGACTCCCGCTCCAGCGCGCGTCGCTCCGCCCGCAGCTTGAGCAGATTGGTGC
>CAYYDA010000224.1:0-2950 GCA_964470495.1 uncultured Steroidobacteraceae bacterium
CAGACGGAAGCTGATCCACAGCTCCCTGACGGCGAGCCAGGCGACGACGCCCGTCTGGCTCACGCCGGCCTGGGAGTGCGCCGCGGACGGCCGCCGGCGTTCGCGGCGCGCATGGCGGCAAGCGCCTCGATACCGCGGTGCGACAGGGAGAGGCCGGCGGCCTCGAGGTCCGGAATCGGGGCGATGAGCTCGACTCGCCCGCCGCGCAGATAGACAACGTGGGCTGCGAGGCCGACCTCGCTGGTGGGATAACGGCTGGCGAGCAGGATCGTCCGCCGGCGGCCGCGAACCCGAAGGAGGCGGCGCCGCTCCTCGGGGTCGAGGGCGCGCAGCGGCTCGTCGAGCAGCAGGACCTCGGGGTCGCCGATGAGGGCGGCCGCAAGTCCTGTGCGCTCCTGGAGCGCCGCGCCGCCGCGGGTCATCGGCTGTGCCAGCGCACCGACGGGGATGCGCGCCCAAGCGATCGCCTTTTCGGCTCGCCGCGCGCTCTCGGCCGCCGGCAGCTCGAGGAGCTCACCCGCCAGGCGAAGGACCTCGATCGGCGTCATCCACGCGTGGAGACCGGGATTCGGCCCGAGGTAGGCGACGCGCCGGCCCCAGCCGTCGGATCCGGAGTCGGACGACCCGGCGATGCGAACCTCGCCGTGATCGGCCGGCGTGAGGCCGGCGAGCACGCGGAGCAGGGTCGACGCGGTCGAATCGGGATCCGAGACGAGCAGGAGACGCCCGCCGGGTGGCACCGACAGCGAGCAGCGATCCAGATCGGAGCCGCGGCTCAGGTCGGCGCAGACCACGGCGGCCGGCCGCAGGATGCGCAATGACGGCGCGCTCCACAGCGCGTCCGGGGTCGACCTGGTCAAAGCGGGCCGATGCTAGCACGCGGGGTTGACGTGGCCGGCGGGCGTCCATATCATAAGCGCTTCTTCATATAAATCCGCATTTGATAAAGAAGCGCTACGTGATGAACCCCTTGCCCGAGACGCCGGCTGAGCACGACCTCCGGCGGCTGCGCACCCTCTACCGCGCACTCGGCGATGAGACGCGCCTGCGGATGATCGGCCTGCTGGCCGAGATCGGTCCGATGCCGGTGAACGAGCTGTCCTCCCGCGTCAACCTCTCGCAGCCGCTGATCAGCTGGCACCTGCGCATCCTGCGCCTGGCCGGCCTGGTCGACACGCAGCGCCAGGGTCGGACCACGATCTGCCGGCTGCGCACCGCGGCCTTCGAGGAGCTGCACGATGCCGAGGGCCGGCTGGTCGGTGGGACCGCCGGCGTGGCAACCACGGCCGACGCGCCGGGGACGGTGCCGGATGTCAGCTAGCCGCGAGCACGCCCGCGAGTTGCGCAGGGGCGCATCGGTACTTCCCGACTGGGTCAAGGACGCCGTGCGGGGAATCCTGGCGCCGGTGGTCCGGCTGGCGATCGCACTGCACCTGACCCCGAACACCATCACCGTCATCGGTCTGGTGATCACCGTGGTGGCCGCGGTTCTCGTCGGCGCCGGTTGGCTGCTGGTCGGCGCGGCCGTGCTGACCGCCGGATCGCTCTTGGACGCCGTCGACGGTGCGCTTGCTCGCGCACAGGGCGGCGGCACCGCGTTCGGCAGTTTCCTCGATTCCACGCTCGATCGGGCCAGCGAGGCGATCCTTTACGCCGGCATCGCCGCCTGGTTCCTGAACACGCTCGCCGAGCCGATGTGGCCGGTGCTCGCCGTCGTCGCCGCGCTGGCCGGCTCGTTCATGGTCAGCTACGCGCGCGCCCGGGCCGAGGGAATCGGCCTGTCGGCCAGTGTCGGGCTGGCGCCGCGCGTCGAGCGCCTCGTCCTCGTCATCGTTGGCGTGGCGCTTGCGGGCCTCGGCTTCACGCCGATCCTGATCGGGATCCTCGTCCTCGTCGCCACGCTGACCGGGGTGACCGTCGTGCAACGCATCTGGCACGTCTGGCGCCTCAGCCAGGCCGGCGCCCTCAATCCGAACAAGGAGAACTGAGCATCGTGGCTCGCAACCGCAACGGGAAGGCCGCCACCAACGGCGCCCGCCCCAGCGACGGCAAGGTCCGCGTGGCCATCGTCGGCGTCGGCAACTGCGCAAGCAGCCTGGTCCAGGGCCGCTATCACTACGCCAATGCGAAGGATGGCGACTTCATCCCCGGGCTGATGCACGTCAACCTGGGCGGCTACCACGTCCGTGACATCGAGTTCGTCGCTGCGTTCGACGTCGACCGCAACAAGGTCGGCAAGGACCTCTCCGAGGCGATCTTCGCCGAGCCGAACAACACGTTCAAGTTCGCCGACGTGCCGCAGCTCAACGTCCCGGTTGAGCGCGGCATGACCCACGACGGCCTTGGCAAGTACCTGTCGCAGATCATCACCAAGGCTCCCGGACCGACCGCCGACATCGTGCGCATTCTCAAGGACCGCGATGTCGACGTCATGGTCAGCTACCTGCCGGTCGGCTCCGAGCAGGCCACCAAGTGGTACGCCGAGCAGGCGATCCAGGCCGGCGTCGCCTTCGTCAACGCCATTCCGGTCTTCATCGGCCGCGAGCCGTACTGGCAGCGGCGCTTCGCCGAGGCAGGACTGCCGGTGATCGGCGACGACATCAAGAGCCAAGTCGGCGCCACCATCACGCACCGCGTGCTGACCCGATTGTTCATGGACCGCGGCGTGCGGATCGATCGCACCTATCAGCTCAACTTCGGCGGCAACACCGACTTCCTCAACATGCTGGAGCGGGAGCGTCTGGAGTCGAAGAAGATCAGCAAGACCAACGCGGTCACGAGCATGATCGACTATGAGATCGACGACGACGACATCCACGTCGGCCCGTCGGACTACGTGCCGTGGCTGAAGGATCGCAAGTGGTGCCACATCCGGATGGAGGGCACGACCTTCGGCGACGTGCCGCTCAACCTGGAGCTCAAGCTCGAGGTCTGGGACTCGCCGAACAGC
>CAYYDA010000225.1:0-2948 GCA_964470495.1 uncultured Steroidobacteraceae bacterium
CTCGTCGCAGGGCTCTTGCCCCTCAGTGGCAGGCGTGATGCACTCGGCATCGTCGCCGCCCGGATTATTCGTCGCCCCGACGGGTTGCACGAACGATACGAGCGAAAAAAGTAGCGACAGAGCAGCCGCGATCACCAGCATCACCCTGATGGGCGATCCGGAACCCGACCGTACCGACTCTCGATACACGATTCTTCCCCTGGCCTTTCTGTTGATGACGCCGTTGCCCGAAGTGGGCCGATGAATCCCCGGCGACCTGGCGATATGCCAGCCATCAGCAGGATAGGGACTTTCGTACTGGTTCTGCTAGTGGCAAATTTGGGCCGATTGGGCGGAAATGGGCGGTCCGGATAGGTGGGGGTGAGTACTCATGTCGCGGGCGTTGACGAAAGGCACCGCCATTCGGGTCAGGAGGTGCGACCGCGGGCCTCGAGCACTACCACCTGGGTCTCGTCCGGCAGGGAGCTGACGGTCACCTGCGCCTTGGGCTGGCGAATCGGCTCGGCAGCCATCTCGTGCAGGAACTTGTCCGCGCCGAGGAGGTCATTCGAGGCGCCGTCAACCGCGAAATGCATCGGGATCACGATCTTCGGACCAATCTGGGAGACGACCTCGGCAGCTTCGGCCGGCGTCAGTGTCGTCTCGCCGCCGACCGGCACCAGCAGGACGTCGACCGGTCCCAGCTCCGTCAGCTGCTCGTCGGTCAGGAGGTGGCCGAGGTCGCCAAGGTGGCAGATGTGCACCCCGTCGACCTCGATCGCGAAGACCATGTTCTCGCCGCGCGTTCCGCCGGCATCCCCGTCGTGGAAGGTGCGGATGCCGGTCACCAGCAGGTCGCGGAATTCGTACTCGCCGGGGCGCGTCAACGTGAGCCCGGCCGTGATCGACCGCGTGTAGTTGTGATCGGGGTGGGCGTGGCTGATGGTGAGCAGCTCGACGTCGTGCTTGCCGGCGACGAAGCCGGTCGAGGGTGGACAGGGGTCGGTGATGGCGGTTGCTTCGCGGCCCTTCAGCCGAAAGCAGGCACGCCCATACCAGGTGATCTCCATCGGTGGGGCCATCCTAGTCGATGCCGTGGGACCGGCGCGGCGTGCGTTGTCGGGAGATAGCACGAGCCCCGGTGCCCGCCCAAATGACACCGGGGCTCGAAGGAGGGAGGGTGGAGGCGGAAACCCTAGGGATCTCCAACTCGCAGATCGAAGACTACGGAGCCGATCTAAACGGCGGGCTTGCCGCACCTTAAGAAACCTGAACGTTCGCCGGCGATCCCGTCCGGCCGTGCAAGAATGCCCCGATGTCCACTCTCGGGCGCCTCGGCGCCATCCTGGTAACGGTGCTGGTTTTCGCCGCCGTGGCGTTCCTGGCCATCCGCGCAGGAGGCGCCGAGATCGGCCTCGGGCCGGATGCGACGACCACCGCCAACCCGTCCGGGTCCGAGGCGGCGACGCCCACCGTCGAGCCGAGCGGCGGGGCAAGCGCCGAACCGTCGGCCCCTTCGGAAGCCGACAACCAGGCGACCCTGTCCGAAATCGAAGACCAGGTGATCGCCATTCGGGGTCTCGAGGCGGCGGACATCGGGCCGGCAGAGATCATCACCCGTGCCGAGCTGGCCGGCGAGCTCGAGCAGCTGTTCGAGGAGGACTACCCGCCGGAGGAGCAGCGTCGCGACAACATCGCGCTGCGGGCACTCGGTCTGCTCGAGGCCGACCAGGACGTGGCCCAGCTCCAGCTCGACCTGTTGGGCGACCAGGTGCTCGGGTTCTACGACGACGTCGACAAGCGCATGGTCGTCGTGTCGGACGCCGGCCTGGACGTGGAGGCTCGCATCACGTACGCGCACGAGTACACCCACGCGCTCCAGGACGCCGCCTTCGGCCTGGACTCGCTCCAGACCGATGCCCCGGGCGAGGACGATCGCGGCCTCGCCCGTACCGCCCTGATCGAGGGCGACGCGACCGTCACGATGCTGGCCTGGATGTTCCAGCACCTCACGCCCCAGGAGATCCAGGAGTACACGCTGGGCGCGGAGATCCCGGACACGTCGGACATTCCGTCCTGGATGGTGGCGCAGCTCGCGTTCCCCTACAACGATGGGCTCAACTGGGCGCTCGTCCTTGCCGGCGGGGACCCGACCAGCCCCGACTTCACCCAGATCGATGCGGCTTACGGCGACCCGCCGGAATCGACCGAGCAGATCGTGGACCTCGAGAAGTGGGAGGCGCGGGAGTCTCCACGGGCGGTCGAGGTGCCCGACCTGGCCGTCGCGCTCGGCGCCGGCTGGGAGGAGGTCGACGACACGCCGATCGGGCAGGTCACCATCGCGATCATGCTCGAGTACCTGGGGGTGAGCCCAGTCGACGCCCGGGACGCCGCGGACGGATGGGGTGGCGACCGCGTGGTGATCGTGACCGGGCCCGACGATGCCTTCGCTGTCGCATGGCGGCTGGCCTGGGACTCGCCCGCGGACGCCACGGCCTTCGTCGACGCGTACCAGATCGTGGTGGACGGCCTCGACTTTCCGGCGTCGGTGACGGAGCTGCCGAGCGGCGAGGTGCTGGTGGCCCACGCATCAGACGAGACGCTGCTCGACCAGACGGTGGACGCCGCCAACTGAGGCGTCCCTCCTGCCGGCGCGGCGCTACATGGACTCCGGAGCGGAGATCCCGAGCAGGTCGAGCGCGTTGGCAAGCACGCTGCGGGTCGCGTCGACGAGCGCCAGGCGCGCGCCCGACAGGGCCTCATCCTCGGTGAGGACCTTGCAGTCGCGGTAGAACGCTGAGAAGGCGCTCGCCAGCTCGTACGCGTAGCGCGGCACCTCGTGAGTCTCGCGCCGCTCGGCGGCGGTGGCCAGGGCGTCGGGGAAGTCGAGGAGATGGCGCACCAGCGCCTGCTCGGCAGGATGGCGGAGCAGCTCGCCGGTTCGCGCGGCATCGGTCGGTACGCCCGCG
>CAYYDA010000226.1:0-2932 GCA_964470495.1 uncultured Steroidobacteraceae bacterium
TCGATGACCCGCTGGTCGAAGTCGTCGCCGCCGAGGTGGGTGTCGCCGTTGGTCGAGCGGACCTCGAAGACGCCCTCGGAAAGCTCCAGGATCGAGATGTCGAACGTGCCGCCGCCGAGGTCGTAGACCGCGATCTTCTCGTCCTTGGTCTTGTCGAGGCCATAGGCAAGGGCCGATGCCGTCGGCTCGTTGACGATGCGCTTCACGTCCAGCCCGGCGATGCGCCCCGCATCCTTCGTCGCCTGGCGCTGCGTGTCGTCGAAGTAGGCCGGGACGGTGATAACTGCCTCGGTCACCTTTTCGCCGAGGTACGCCTCCGCGTCGCTCTTCAGCTTCTGGAGGATCATGGCGCTGATCTCCGGCGGGCTGAAGGTCTTGCCGTTGCCGAGCTTGACGACGACGCCGTCGGACTTCGGATCCTTGATCACCTCGTACGGCACGAGGCCCTTGCTGCGCTGCACCTCGGGGTCGTCGAATCGACGCCCCATGAAGCGCTTGATGCTGAAGACGGTGTTCTCCGGATTGGTGATCGCCTGGCGCTTGGCCACCTGGCCGACGAGGCGCTCACCGCTCTTGGGGAAGCCGACGACCGATGGCGTGGTCCGGCCGCCCTCCGCGTTGGTGATGACCGTGGGCTCGCCGCCTTCCATGACGGCGACGACCGAATTCGTCGTGCCCAGATCGATGCCGATGATTTTGCCCATGGGTCGTTCAGTGCTCCTTCGGGTTGTTCGCCACTCGGACGAGGCTCGGCCGGAGTACCCGGTCGTGCAGGCGGTATCCGCGCTGCAGCTCGCCGATCACTAGGTTATCGGGATGGTCGGCGGTGTCCTCGTGGACGACCGCCTCGTGCAGGTTCGGGTCGAAGGGCTGGCCGTCGGCCTCGATCGGGGTCACGCCTTCGCCCTCGAGGACGTTGCGCAGCTTGCGCTCGGTCAGCCGAACGCCTTCGACCCACGGATCGTGCGCGTCGGGCGGGACGTTCTCGAGCGCCCGGTCGAAGTCGTCGAGGACGCTCAGCAGCTTGCCGATGAGGAGCGTGTTGGCGAACTGCGTCGACGTCGCGCGCTCCTCCTCGGTGCGTCGCTTGTAGTTCGCGAAGTCGGCCGCCGAGCGATGCCAGTTGTTGCGATGGTCCCCGTCACTGCGACGGGTCTCCTCCAGCTCGCGCTCCAGCTGCTCGATCCGCTCCGCCAGCTCGGTGCGCGATGGTGTCTTGATGGCGTCGACGCGCTCCTGTCCGCGAGTCTTCGTCGAGCGCGGGCGCGGGTCGCCGTTGGTGGGGTGATCGGTCATTGGGTCTCGCCGTAATGGCTGTTGATGAGCTCGTTCATGAGCGAGGACAGGTAGCGCACCGTCGGGATGGCCCTGGGATAGCGCATGCGGGTCGGTCCCAATACGCCCAGCATTCCGAGGGCCCGGTCGGGCGCTCCGTACGGCGCGAACACGAGACTGACCTCGTGCATGGCGTCGTTGGTGTTCTCTCGGCCGATGATCACATGGACGCCGCCGCCGCGCGTCAGCACCGGCACCAGCTGCTGCAGGAAGTCCGACCGCTGCAGGATCTCGAGGATCGGCCGCAGCTTCGAGCCCTCCGCGAACTCAGGCTGTTCGAGCACGTTCACGATGCCGTCGGTGAAGACATCCTCGACGACGACCGAATCGGCCTCTTCCAGAAGGCCGGAGACGATCTCGGCGATATGAGCCGGCACGGCCGCGAGCTTCGTGCGACGCCTCGCCACCTGCGGGCCGGAGAGGCCGCCCAGCTCGACGTTCAGCGCCGAGGCTGCCATGTCCAATGCAGCCTGGTCCAGCGTGATGTCCGGCAGGGCGCGCTCGAGTGCCGCACGGTCCAACCGTCGCTGGACGACGTTGCCATCACCCAGGACGAGCACCAGCAACCGGGTGCCGTCGGCCAGCGCCACGAGCTGAACGTGTCCGAAGCGTGCCCGCCGCGCGCGGGCCGGTGTGACGACGGCGGCCGATCGAGTGCTGCCGGCCAGGATGCTCGCCGCAAGGCGCAGCCAGTCGTTGCTCGTCAGCTGCACCTGGCTGAACTGGTGCCGGATCATGAGCCGATCCGCGTGATCCAGCTCTGCCTCGCGCATGAGCGACTCGACGTAGAGCCGATAGCCGAGGTCCGACGGCACGCGGCCGGCGCTCGTGTGCGGGTGTGACAGGAGCCCCAGTGCTTCGAGCTCCGCCATGGCACCGCGCACCGTCGCCGGCGACACCCCCAGCGCGTAGCGTCCGAGCAGTGCCTTCGAGCCGACCGGAATGGCGGTGAGCACGTAGTCCTCGACCACGGCGCGCAGCACCGTCCGCTGCCGATCCGTCAGCTCGAGTGCCGGCGGGACCGACTCCATCCCGCGTTCGCGGGCGTCCTGACGCTCTCCCGTCATGTGACCTCCCGTTGGGTTTCGCGGTCGTTAGCACTCTCAACGCGAGAGTGCTAATTCAGTGTTTGCGGCATGGTACCGCTCACGACCAGCGCAGTCAACGTTCGCCGGGCGAGCCTTCCAGCCCATCGAGCACCGCCCGACCCCGTGGCGACAGGCGGTACCCGCGCGGCAGACTCTCGGTCAACCCGAGCTCCTTGAGCTTGCGCACGTCGAGCTTGAACGGCGCCCGCTCCCGCCCGAAGTCAGCGGCGAGGTCGACCGCGCGCACGCCCGGATGATCGCCGATCGCACGCAACACGGCACCGGTCCACGGGCCGTGGCGGCTCGCACGGTCGAGCCGTGCCATGCGGCGTATCAGCGCTGCGCGTTCCTCCTCGTCGGGCAGAGATTCGCGGAGCGCGACACGCGGATCCGGCCCGGCCAGCCGAAGCCGGATACGGAAGATCGCCCCGTCGTCGCGCCGATCGACGAACGCGAGGAGCTCATCGAGCGTCGCGAACCCGGCGGACCGGGCATCCTCCTCCCCGATC
>CAYYDA010000227.1:0-2893 GCA_964470495.1 uncultured Steroidobacteraceae bacterium
GGCCACGCCGAACGCGCGCGGCTGGTCGAGCGCCGCGTGGGCGAGCACCCGGCGATCGAGGTTGCCGACCTCCGCGCCGAGCTGGCCGGCGGCAACCGCTCGATCTTCTCCGCCGCCCTGACGGATGCGCTCGGCGAACTGCGACGAGGCAGTGAGCAGGCCGTCCTGATCATCAACCGGCGCGGGGCGGCCACCTTCATCCTGTGCCGCGACTGCGGCGAGAGCCTTCGGTGCCCGGACTGCGAGCTTCCGTTCGTGTATCACCTCGACGGCGGCACGCTGCGCTGTCACCACTGCGGCCGATCCGCCGTGCCGACCGATCGATGCCCGTCGTGCAACAGCACGCGGATCCGCTACTTCGGGGCCGGCACGCAGCGCGTCGAGGCCGAGCTGCGCGCCCGCTTCCCCGGCCTCCGCATCGGTCGACTCGACTCGGACGCGCTGGCGGCCCGGCGGGGCTTCGAGACGATCTACGACGACTTCCGCGAAGGCAGGACTGACGTCCTGGTCGGCACGCAGCTGGCAGCCAAGGGCCTCGATCAGCCGTCGGTCACGCTGGCGGCGGTCGTCGCAGCCGACGTCACGCTGAACCTGCCCGACTACCGAGCCGCGGAGCGGACCTTCCAGCTCCTGGCACAGGTGGCCGGGCGTGCCGGTCGCGGGCCGATGCCCGGCCGCGTCATCGTTCAGACCTACGCGCCGGGCCACTATGCGGTCCGAACCGCCGCGGCCCTGAACGTGGATGCGTTCGCCGACGAGGAGCTGCTGCGGCGGCGACTGCTCGGCTACCCGCCGTTCAGCGTCCTGGCGCGCCTCCTCGTCGCCGATGCCGACCGTGGACGGGCGGAGGAGCGAGGGCGCCAGGCGGCCGAAGCGGTCGCGGTGCCTGCCGTGGAGGTGCTCGGGCCGCTGCCGTCATACGTGGCGCGACGCGCCGGCCGCTATCGCATGCAGGTCGTGATCCGTGCCCCGGACGCGACGGCGCGGGCGGCAGCGCTCGAGCGAACCCCCGCCGGGGTGGCGATCGACGTCGATCCCGAGTCGCTCCTCTGAATCGGTACAATCCCCCCGCCATGGTCATCCGTCGCATCCTGACCGCCGAAGAGCCGATCCTGCGGGAGCGCGCAAAGCGGGTTTCGAGCTTCGACGCCAGCCTGCATCGGCTGCTGGACGACATGCTCGAGACCATGCGTGACGCCCCGGGTGTCGGGCTGGCCGCGAACCAGATCGGCGTGCCCCTGCAGGTCGCTGTGATCGAGGTCGACGACTCGATCACCGAGCTCGTGAACCCGCAGATCGTCAAGGGGTCGGGCGAGCAGCTCGACTGGGAGGGGTGCCTCTCGATCCCCGGTTACGTCGCCGAGGTGACGCGGCACGACAAGGTCACCGTCAAGGCGCGCGACCGCCACGGCAAGGAGTTCCGGGTGAAGGGCATCGAGCTCTTCTCACGGGCGCTGCAGCACGAGATAGACCACCTGAACGGGTTGCTCTACATCGATCTGCTCGAATCGCTCGAGGACGAGCTCGTCCGGGTCACTGAGTCACACGAGGAGGTCACCGAAGAGGCGGCCGCCGGGATCTAGTGGGGGGCATCGGTCGCATCTGCTTCCTGGGCACCGGAGCGTTCGGCGTCCCGTTGCTCGCCCGCGTGGCCGAGCTCGTCGACGACCTGCTCGTGGTAAGCCAGCCCGACCGACCGGCCGGCCGGCGCCTCCAGCTGCGTGCGACCCCCGTCGCCGCGTACGCTCGCGAGCACGGCATCCGCGTGCTGACGCCGCACCGCCTCCGCTCGGACGAGGCGCGCGACGCGCTGACGGAGTGGAAGCCGGATGGCATGGTCCTTGTCGCGTATGGCCAGCTGGTGCCGCAGGACCTGCTCGACATGGGCTCACGCGCCCCCCTCAACGTCCATCCATCGCTCCTGCCGCGTCATCGCGGCGCGGCGCCGGTGGCCGGCACGATCCTGGCCGGCGATACCGAGGGCGGCGTCACGCTCATGGTGATGACGGCCGAGCTCGACGCAGGGCCGATCGTCGCCCGCTGGCCGGTGCCTCTCACCGGACGCGAGACGACGCCCGAGCTGGAGGCTGCCCTGGGCGACCTCGCCGCCGACGTCGTGCTGGCCGAGCTGGAGCGGTGGGCCTCCGGGCCGATCGAGACGGAGCCGCAGGACGAGCGCTCAGCGACGTACGTCAGACCGTTTCGGCGGGCCGACGGCTGGATCGACTGGCGCCGGCCGGCCGTCGAGATCGATCGGCAGGTGCGCGCGCTCCAGCCGTGGCCTGGTGCTTGGACCACGATCGATGGCAGGCGCGTCCATATCCGGCGCGCGCACCCCGTTCCCGGATTCGACAACGTGCCGATCGGCGCGCTGCTGCCGGGTGAGGTCCCGTGTGTCGCGTGCGGCACGGGCGCGCTGGCGCTCGAGATCGTCCAGCCCGAGGGCCGCCTCACCATGCCGGCCGATGCGTGGCGCCGCGGCCTGCCACGCGACCACGTGCTCCTCGGCGCCGGCAAGCCCGAGGAGGCGGTCCGCTAGCGGCTGCCCGCCGGGACCGACTGCTCGCCAACCTCTTCGCCCTCGACGCGCAGCAGGTTGTGCACGCTCCAGACGCCGTCGATCCGTTCCGCCTCCTCGCCGAGGCGATCCCGCAGCTCCGACGATGGGACTTCGCCGCGCAGCACGATGGTTCCGTTCTCGGCGTTCACGTTGATGGAACCCTTGGGGACGGACTGATCACGGAAGAGCTCGGTCTCCGCTCGGGCGGCGAGCGTCACGTCGTCCGTCGCTCCGGTGCCTGAGCCCCGTGCGTGCGTGGCGGCCTTCATGGCGTCCGAGGCGCTGGCGCTGACGCCCCGGACGGCGCGCTCGGCCCGCTTGCCGGCGCGACGG
>CAYYDA010000228.1:0-2886 GCA_964470495.1 uncultured Steroidobacteraceae bacterium
CAGGCGCGGGCCGTTGGTGGTGCCGCCGAAGGCATACAGGCGCAGCCGGGCGTTGGTGACGCTGCCCGCCAGGCCGCTGACCGTGAAGCGCAGGTAGGCCTCGCTGGCCGGCGAGCTGTCGATGGCCAGCGCGGCGGCGGTGCCATAGTTGGTGGTCGGGCTGGCCTGCACCACCTGCGCATCGGCCGCGGCGGCGAAGGTGGTGGTGGTCGGCACCGACGGCGCGCTGGAGGTGGTGAAGGTCCAGGAGTGGCTGGCCGGTGTGGCATCGGTGTTGCCGGCCGGGTCGGTGGCGCGCACCCGGAAGACGTGGCCGCCGGCCGCCAGGCCGCTATAGGGCTGCGGCGATGTGCACGGCGTGTAGGCGGCGCTGTCGAGCGAGCAGGCGAAGGTCGAGTTCGCCTCGGTCGAGCTGAAGGTGAAGCTGGCGCTGGTGCTGGTGGTCGTGGCGGCCGGCCCTCCGCCGATCAGGGTGTCGGGCGGCGTCTGGTCGCCGCCCCCGGGTGCGCCGTGGCAACCAAGGCTGCCGCTGTCGGTGAAGGTCGCCCCCGCCTGCGGAACGAAGTCCCAGTTGAGCCCGGTCGGATAGAGGGTGAGCTTCAGCACGCCGTAGGTCGTGCCGTCGCTGATGACGGTGTTCGGTCCCGAAGCCGTGTCGTAATGGCTCGCGCCACCGGTCCCGACGACGATCGAGGTGATTCCCAGAGCGGCATCCGGCCGCCCGGCGGCGTCGAGCGGCCGGAAGCGCTGGTAGCTGTGATCGTGCCCCGTTAGCACCAGGTCCACGCCGTGGTCGTAGGCGGCCTGCCAGAGGGCCTGCGTGACGGTGTTGTCGCCATGGACGCCAACGCTGTAACGCGGGTGGTGCCAGAGAGCGACCGTGCACGCAGCCGATGACGCGGCCAGATCCTGGCGAAGCCACTGCTCCTGCAACGAGCCGGCACCGCAGCCACCCACGGCGGCGCAGTTCGAGTTCAGGACGACAACGTGCCAGCCGCCGAGGTCGTAGCTGTAGTAGCCCTTCGCGGGATCGCCGGCGGACGATCCGAAGTAGGCGTAGTAACCGGGCGCGCCTGGCGCGTCGTAGTCGTGGTTCCCGGGCGTCGGCTTCGTACGCCCAACGTGCCTGCCCCAGGATGGCCCATAGCACGACTGGTACTGGGCGAGACCGGTGCCGCCGTAGACGTTGTCGCCAGTCGTGAATACCGTGCCGGCGATGCCATCGAGCAGCGCCGCCGTCGCCTCGTCGCCCGAGCTGCCGCAGCTGGCGATGTCGCCTGCGCCAACGAGCACGCCGCTCGGCGCGCCGGCCGGCACGCTGACCGTCCACGTACGGCCGGCCGGTGTGGCATCCACGTTGCCCGCCGCGTCGGTCGCGCGGACCTGGAGCGCGTGCGGTCCGTTCGGGAGGCCGGTCACGGTGCGCGGTGAGGTACAGGGGGCGAACGACCCGCCGTCGAGCGCGCACGCGAAGATCGATCCGGCCTCGGTGGCGGTAAAGGTGAAGGTGGCGTTCGCGTTTGTCGTTGGATCCGGGGGGCCCGCCGTGATCTGCGTGTCGGGCGGCGTGCCGTCCGATCCGGCGGCCCGCTCAATGGCACCCAGGTCGGGAGCCGTACCCTGGTAGGCGCTGGGCGGCAGGTCAAGCACGGTGACCCCCTGCCAGGTGAACCTCGCAGTGCCGGCATCGATGGCGGGACTGCCCGCCTGGAGGGACCCATCTGCGGCGAGGAGCGGGTCGGCGTGCAGCGTGGTCGACGCGTCGACCACGGACGACAAGGCATCGGTGCCGTTCGCCCAGAAGATGCTGTTGGTGACGATCGAGCCGCCGTCGACCCCCTTGACACCGACGACCGATGAACCGCGGAAGACGTTGTTCACCGCCACGAGGTTGTCGCCCCCACTCACCGCGTGGGTGTGGCCGGAGAACGTGTTGTTCAACAGGTGGATCGGGTCGAGCAGGCTCGCAGCGCGGTAGTCCTCGCTTGAGACGCCGTTGTCGAGGAGCCCGAGCCCGGCCCGCCCGTTGGCGGTGAATCGGTTCCGCTCGATGATGAAGTGCCGGTCCGAGACACCGGGCTCGTCGATGATCTGAACGCCGTCCTGCCGGTTGCCGCTGATGATGTTTCCGCGGATGACGATGTCGAGACGCGCGGCGACCTCGTGGAGGCGGATCTCCATCCCGTCCTCCGCGTTGTTCCTGAGCGTGTTGTTCTCGATCGTCCCCTGTGACGCGAGGTCGAAGTCCACGCCATCGTCTGTGCCGTTCTCGATCAGATTGCCGCGGATCGTGGCCGTCGCCCCGGCCGGCCCGGGCGGATCGACGTCGATTCCGTCGTCGAAGCCGATGATGTGCGAATCGAGCACGCTGACCGATGCAAGCGCCTTCACTCCATCCACCAGGTTGACCCGGGTCGCGGTCGGGTCCACGCGCAGCGTGAGCCCGACGACCGAAGTCCCGCCAGCAGTCGTCTCGACGAGAATCGCCGGCGCAACCGTGTTCGACTCGATGATCGCCGCGGCGACTGCAGCTGGATCACCGGTCAGCAAGTATTCCGAGGCGAGCGTGATTCGCTTGCCGGCGATCCGCACGGCCTCCCGATAGGTGCCCGGCCCGACGATGACCGTGTCTCCGTCACGTGCCGCGTTCACTGCCGCCTGGATCGTCGCATGATCCTGGGGAACGCGGATCCCAACAGCCGAGACCACCGTGAACGGAGTCGGGCTCGTGGCAGTGCCGCCGGGGCTTGAAACGGACACCGGGCCAGTGGTCGCCGACGACGGCACGACGGCCTGCAGTTGCGTGGCCGATGTGACCGTGAATTGCGCGTCGGTGCCGTTGAAGCGCACTGCGGTCGCGTTGCCAAGCTCGGTTCCGGTGATCAT
>CAYYDA010000229.1:0-2875 GCA_964470495.1 uncultured Steroidobacteraceae bacterium
GTGCGCGCCATCGAGCAGGACCCGCCGGAGCCCGACCCGAGCGCCGTCGAGGAGTTCCAGCCGTCCGGGCCATCGGGCCGCGGCCATGCCGGCCCGCAGCCGATCCTCGTGCAGGTCGAGGCCCCACCGCTCGTCCATCGCCTCGAGCAGGGCAAGGGCGACGGCGGCGTTGTCAGCCTGGTGGGCACCGAGCAGCCCGACCTGCAGACCGTCGAGCGTCCTCGACGGCGTGCGTGCGTCCACGACGATCCCGTCCCAGCCCGACTGCCGGATGATCGTGCGGTACGGCTGCCGCAGGCCTGCACGGCGAAGGGGCACCCCAAGCGCGGCGCATCGGTCGAGGATCGGGCGCAGGCCGCGGCCGGAGGCGCCGGTGACGGCCAGGTTGCCCGGCTTGATGATCGGCGCCTTCTCGCCGCCGATCGCGGTGAGCGTGCGACCCAGGTACGCCTCGTGGTCGCGCTGCACGTTCGTGATGGCGGCCACGCCCAGGTCGAGCACGTTCGTCGCGTCGAGCCGCCCGCCCATCCCGACCTCCACGATGGCCAGGTCCACGCCGCGGCGTGCGAGCTCGGTGATGGCGGCGGCCGTGAGCGCCTCGAACTCGGTCGGCGGACCCACCTCGGCGGCGACCCGGTCGATCGCCGGCAGCACTCGCTCGACGGCGGCCGCGAACTCGGCCGGCGTGATCGGCTCACCGTCGACCGCGATCCGCTCGCGGTAGCTGACGAGGTGCGGCTTGGGCATGGTTCCCACGCGCAGCCCTGCACGGCCCAAAACGGACCGCGCCATGGCCACCACGCTGCCCTTGCCGTTGGTGCCGCCGACCAGCGCCCCGCGCAGGGAGCGCTCGGGGTTCCCGACCTCGGCCATCAGGCGCTCCACGCGCTCGAGGCCCAGGCTGATCCCGAATCGCCCGCGTTCGGTGAGCGCCGCGACCGCCTTCGCGTAGGACAGGGGATCGGTCAAGCGGTCAGTCCGCTGCGTCCTCGTAGAAGACGCAATCGTTGAACTGGCCGGTCAGGCACAGGTCGTTCACGTAGCCGGAGTCGAGGTGCACGCCGCCGCGCAGCTCGCATCGGCTCACCGTCCCTTCCTGCTTCATGAGCGTGCGCATCAGCTGCGGCGCCCGGATCGGCACGCGGCCCTGCGGTCCGTGGGTCAGGTAGAAGTTCGGGCAGTGATGGCGACGCGGTTTGCTGTAGCCAAGCGGCATGCCGCGGCGCCCGACGTGGACCTCCAGCGGCTCCGGCGTGCCGGCGAAGCGCTTCTCCGCGATCACGCAGCGGCCCGGCTCGCACTCCTTGTCGTTGTGGCAGCACGCCCGTGCCGGGCCGACGCCCTCGACCGCCCACAGCTCCCAGCATGGGCGGCGCAGGATGAACGCCGGGCACCGATAGCGAATGGTGAGGTCGCAGTTCTCGACCTCCCAACACATGGTGCGCCGATCGCCCTCGCGGCGCTCGGGCGCGAACGGGTCGGCGGTGGTGCGGCGTTCGGAGCCGGCACGACGCTCCGTCTTGATGATCATGGATGCTCGGGCAGCCCTCCTTTCGCGGGAGTGTAGCCGCTGCCATTCGACGTGCGGGGAGCTCGCAGCAACGAGGTGGGGTTGCGCGGCCGCGCGTATCGGCGATCAAACGGTTCGAAGGGCCGCGCAGTCCACGTGGCTAGCCGATGAACTGGCTGAGCCGCTCCTCCATGACCTCCTGGGGCATGTACCCGACCAGGCGCGCGGCCTCGCGGCCGTTCTGGAAGACGATCAGGGTGGGGATGCTGAAGATGCTGTATCGCATCGCCAGCTGCTGATTCTCATCGGTGTTGACCTTGGCGACGGACATCTTCTCGTTGTGCTTGTCGCCAAAGCTCTCGACGACGGGCGACACGAGGCGGCAAGGGCCGCACCAGGGTGCCCAGAAGTCGACGAGGACGGGCTTGTCTGCGTTGAGTACCTCCGACTCAAAGGTCGCTTCATCGACCGAGACCGGGGCTGTTGTTGCCATTTCGGTACGAACGTGCCTCCCAAGCGTGGAGTGGGACTGGCGCCATCGTAGCATCGGGCCTTTCGGCGGTTGCGTCGCCTGGCTTACGGCGGCGACACCGTCGGGCTCGGCGGCGGAGGCAGCGTGGGAGCGGGAGTCGGCGTGGGAGCGGGCGTGGGCGTCGGAGCCGGCGTCGGGCTCGGCGTCGGCGACGGCGTCGGTCCGGTGCTCACGATCAACGCGATCTGGGCGCCGACCGGCTCCTCCGTGCCCGCCGGCGGGTCGCTCGTGATCACCGACCCGTCCGGGATGCTCGGGTGCGGCTCGCGTCGGATCTCGCCCGTGCTCAGCTCGAAGTCGCGCAGCGTGGCCTGGGCCTGATCGAGCGTCTGGCCGCTGAGGCTCGGGACGGTGACGAGATCCTCGCCACTCGAGACGAAGACCTGCACCGTGCTCCCCTCGTCGACCCCTTCGCCGCTGGCCGGCTCGCATCGGATGACGTCGCCGTCCTCGACGGTCTCGGAGTTCTCCTCGGTCTCGTCCGGCTCCAGGCCCAGCTCGCTAAGGCGCGCGCGAAGCGTCGTCAGCGCAGCGCCCTCGCAGTCCGGGACGGTGACCAGCGTCGCGGTCGGGGTGGGGGTGGCGGACGGCTCCTCGAACCCGCCAAGCAGCTGCGCCGCCAGGAATCCGATGGCGCCGAGGAGGAAGACGGCCAGGACGGCGAGCAGCCACATCCACCACGGTTGCCCGTCGTCGGCCTCGTCTCGGTACGCATCATTGCGGCGGGGTGGTGGTGCCACGGGCACGCGATCCGCGGGTCGGGTGACGCGCGGCGGAACGTAGACGGTCGGCTCGCCGCCAGGCGGCGTCGTGGCCACCGCCGGGCCGGCCGC
>CAYYDA010000230.1:0-2875 GCA_964470495.1 uncultured Steroidobacteraceae bacterium
CCGCGACGGGGACGAGCCACGCACGTCCTCGCCAACCGGCGTAGACCACGATGGCTGCCGCTAGGCCCAGCCGAACGCCGATCAGGGCGACGTACAGATCGCCAGCACGCGTGGAGTCACCCCGAAGACGTGCCACCCATTCGAACCAGAGCGAGGGTGCCATCGCGAACGACCCCAGGGCGATTGCTGCCGCCACCGCCAGGCCGACGGCCACGCGCTTCCAGTCACGCCTGCCCGCGAACCAGAGCAGCCCGACCCCCGGCGTGATCTTGGTGAGGATCGGAAATGCCCATGCCGCCGAGTACGTGATGCCGAGCACGATCGCCGCGCCGAGCATCAGGTGGATGTTGCCCACCAGGAGGTCGCGGTAGACGAAGGGCAGGAGGGTGATGGCCAACGCGCCGCCGATTGGCCCTACGAGGAAGATCAGCGCGCCGAAGCCGATGGCCGCCCAGACGGCGTGGAACGCCTCCCACGGCAGGAGCCGCAGCGGCGCCAGTACCTGGATGAACGGGGGTGGATAGAGATAGGCGCCGGGAAGCCCGAGCTGCGGTCCGGGATAGGGGTTGTCGTACGGCGCGCTCCAATAGGTGAACGCGTCGGCGGCGAGGAGTGGGTCATCGCTCGTCAGCAGCAGGTACCAGCGCAGCACCAGGTACGCGAGCGCAATCAGTGTCATCGCCAACCGCAGGCGTCGGTCGTGCCACAGCCTGCTCAGCTGAGCCAGAAGGCTACCCGCGCTGGCTCGTGGCGAGTTCGTCATGAGGGTGACGCTTTGGCTGCCGCGGCATCCGGCGCAGCCTGACGGGGTCGATCGCGGCGGACAAACTCGAGCACGAGCATCAAGAGGTAGTACGGCAGCCAGTAAGGGCTGGCGGCGAGGCTCGCAAGGCCCAGCCTACCCCTCCAGGTGAGGAACGCGGCCAACGGCAGACCGACTGCCAGCCACGGCAAGGTGCCGATGAACCGACTCGGCCCGATGTTCGATGGGTTGGCGACGTCGCCAGCCGCGGCCACCATCGCGGTCAGCCACGCGCCGCCCCAGCCGGTGACGAATACTGCCACGAGGTGTACCGCAAACGCGGCCAGAAGGGGCACGCGCCACTGCGGTCGCTCCCAGAGCAACCACACGGCCACGGGGATCATGAGCGGTCGTGGAATCAGGAGGACGAGAACGAGGGATGCTGCCGTTGCCAGCCGGTTGCCCCTGAGCGCCCATGCCGCGGCGAGCAGCACGAACACCAGGACATTGCCGGTCTCGACGTCGTACCAGAATGGCCACGAGATCAGCGTGATCACCCGCATCGGCCAAGTCGGCAGCGCCAACGCCGCAGCGATGTGCAGGATTCGCCACGCCACCGTGCCGAGGGGGGCGAGGATGCCGAACAGCGCGGCGAGCAGGGGCGAGTAATGGTACGCGTACGTGTCCGTGACCGCGTACACGTCGCCCCCGGAGGCCACGCGGCGCGCGGCCTCGACATACTGTTGCCAATCGACTGCCGGCGCCTGCGACAGGACGAGCCCGATCGAGCGGGTGGCCGGATACAGGTTCACGGCGAACGCAATGCCGATTGCCACAGCGATGAGTACCAAGCGAGCGACGCGTGGCACCCTCATCGTGCGTCGGTCGCGCGGTTGCGATGCGACAGGCGCCGCAGGCACACGCCCCCGACTCCGCTGCTCATCCCGTCCCCTGATTCGCACTGGCAGCCACGAGGTACCGGCGCACGGCTCCCCAGACCACAGGTGGTCGCCCCTTTGCGGGCGGGAAGCCGATCCCGATGCCCAGGAAGCTACCGAGCAGAACAACGTTAGTGAAATAGGAGAGGTACCCTACATTCGAGCCCGTCCAGCGTATGAGCGCTAGCTCAAGGATCAGGATTAGGAATGCCGAGAGCATCAGACGAAGCGTTGGCGGCACCGTCAACGAAAGGACGAGCGGGGGTCGCATGATCACGGCCGATCCTCCAACGACGCAGGTACCTTCGAGGTCGCGGAACACGAAGCGCGGACACACGATGGCCAATCCGCCGCCGATCGAGCCGACCACAAATCGCAGCGCATTGAAGCAGGCAACTGCCCAGATAGCGTGAACCGTCTCACACAGCAGGACCCAAGTTTCGCGTACGCGTTTGGACTTCGTCATGCCGGTGCGGACACGGCCCGGTCGGCCTCGATGACCGAGACGGCGACGGCGATGGCGAGTCCCACAAGCGGAAGGAAGTAGTAATGCAGGAATGCCTGCTTGCTGAAGAGGAAGAATGCGATCAGGACGAACGCGGAGCCGGCTGAGAAGCCCGCCGCCGTCCGGGGCCCGCGCCAGATGACCAGCAACAGGGCGACTGCCCCGACTGCGAATCCGAGTAACCCTGGCATTTGGGCGAATCCGTTGCGCGCAAGCATTGCCGGAACGCTAAGCGAGTCATCGCGGAAGGGCTGGAGGATGTGCATGGTGATCGTGCTGTAGATGAACGAGGCGGCATCCCAGGCGAGGAACGGGAGGATGGTGGCAGCCGCGACGGCGAGTGGAATGGCGACGAACCGCGGCCCACCGACCTGCAACCGCACCTCCCGGAGCAGCATGACCCCAACGACCAGGAGCGGGGCGACGTATTGCTTCGAGGCGATCAGGAGGCCTAACCCGACCGGCGTCATGGCAGCTCCACGAATGGCAAGGAGCGTCGTGACGGCGAGGAGAAACGCCATGAAGGGATCGGTCCACCCCCAGTACAGGACGAACTGAGTTACCGGTGCGAAGAGAACGAGGAGGGCTGCCCCTGCCGCGAGCTGACCCCGGCGCATCAGCACGATCAACATGGCCGTGCCCGAGACCGCTGCCAGGGCAGCGTAGCGATAGTCCCCTGCGATGGCGTAG
>CAYYDA010000231.1:0-2870 GCA_964470495.1 uncultured Steroidobacteraceae bacterium
TTCCCGGCGCGATTCATCGCCCGTGCGACGGGTGCCAACGTGCGAACCGCGGAGCGCTGGCGCAGCGGCCAGTCGCCGCAGGCGCGGTTCCGCGATCGCATCGGCGAGCTCCAGGCCGTGCTCGACCTCCTCGGCCGCGGCATGACCGACGCCGCCAAGCGCGCCTGGCTCGAGGCCCCGAACGCCGCGCTCGGCTGGCAGCGCCCGATCGAGCGCCTGGCGGACGGTGACTTCAACGCCGTCCGTGCCGCCGCCGAGTCGTACGTCGTCGGGGACTACGTCTGAGCTCGCTCAGCCGCTTCAGCGGACGCGTCCACCGCCAGACCGGCGTCGACACGCCGGCCCTCCCGCCCGATCGGCCGGCGCCGACGGACGCTCGCTACCACCGCGCCGGGGACCCGTGGCCGCTCTACGCCTCGCTCGATCCGGATACGGTGTGGGCGGAGTGGAGCGCCGCCACGCGTGGCGCGATCGACGCGGCAACGGAACGCCGCCGCCTGTGGCGGATCGACCTCGACCGCGTCCGGGTGCTCGACCTGCGGCGCCCAGCCGTCCGCGACGAGCTCGAGGTCGAGCTTGCCGAGCTCACCGGCCCTCGGGGCGAGGCACAGTCGCTGGCCGCGGAGGCGCGGAAGCTCGGCGCGGAGGGAATGATCGTGCCGTCGGCCGCGCACCCCGGTCGCTGGAACGTGGTGGTCTTTCCATCGGCGTTCGCGAAGGTGTCCGTCGAGGGCTCGACCACCCCGCGCCCGAAGCCGCCCGCTTGAGGCCGGTCTAGGCAAGCCGGCGGCGCATCTCGTCGGGGTAATCGGCGAAGAAGCGAGCGATGATCGGCAGCTCGAACGATCGCATGATGCTGCCCGGCGGCTCACGCTCGAGCAGGAAGACGAACGAGGCGCGAACGAGCTCGTCGGGCGTTCGGCCCGGAGCGAGGTCATCGAGGGTGGCGCGGTCGACCTGCACGCTGTGCTCGGTATCGGCGAGGACGACCGAGCAGTGCCAGCCGCCATCCCGTGGCTCGCAGTCAACCCTGGGCTCCGCCGCCGAAGCAGTCATGGCCGGGATGGTGCGGCAGAATCGGTGCCACCGTCGGCCGGCTCGAGCGGATCGGCTCCCGGTGACGGACCGGGCTCGTCGGCGTCCCGGGGACGGCCGGAGACCATGGCAACGACGGCGCCGAGGATGATCGCGCTGGCGATCAGGGTCCGCGGCGTGATCGGCTCGCTGAGGATGATGGCGCCAAGGGCGACCGCCACGATCGGGTTGACGTAGGCGTAGGTCCCGACCGTCGAGACCGGCACGTTGGCAAGCAGCCAGGTGAAGGCCGTGAACGCCACCAGCGATCCGAACACGATCAAGTAGGCCAGCGCGAGGAGCGAGCGAAGCGAGAACGCTTCGACGTTTGTCCGGCCGATCTCGCCGAGCAGGCTGCCGGCGAGGACCATCACCAGGCCGCCGGCCAGCATCTCCAGTCCGGTGCCGAGCAGCGCGGAGCGCGGCAGCGGTGCGCGCTTCGCGTAGACGGAGCCGGCCGCCCAGGAGATCTCGGCGAGCAACACCAGGCCGACCCCGATCGGGTTGATACCACCGAGATCATCGAGCGGAGCCAGCAGGATGGCGACGCCGACGATGCCCGCGATCAGCCCGCCGATCACGAGGCCGCTGGGCCGGCGCCGGCTCAGGATGGAATCGAACAAGGCCAGCCAGATCGGCATCGCCGCGATGAGGACTGCGGCGATGCCCGAGGGGATGAACAGCTCCGCCAGGACCACGCCGCCGTTGCCGCCGAGGAGGAGCAGCGTGCCGATGATGAATGCCGAGCGCCAATGCGCGCGGGTCGGTCGCTCGATCGGCTCTGCGCTGCGGCGCAGGCGCGCGTAGGCGACCAGTCCGCCGAGCATGAGCAGTCCGGCGGTGGCATACCGCACTCCGGCCGCCAGCAGCGGCGGCAGGGTCTCGATCATGATCGCGATGCCGAGGTAGGTCGACCCCCACACCACGTAGACGATCAGGAGAGCGACCGCGACCGCCGCGGTCGACGGCCGCGACGGATGCGCGGAGCTCACTCCGCCATTGTGCCGTTATGAGCCGCGGTCGTCCTCAGGAGGGAATCGCGGCTCCTGCGCGTCCGGCGGATCGTTGGCGACGCCGGCCTGGTCGCTCCCCGCGGCGAGCGAGGTGAACCATGGCTTGGCCTCGTCACGGGCGTCGTGGGCGGGTGCGCCGGGCACGAGCTGCTCGTCGTCGTCGACCGCCGCTCCCGGCGGAGCCGACTCGGGCGTCGCGTCGATTCCGAGCGCCGCCGCATCGGCCCCTTCCAGGCCGCCGAGCTTGTCGACGGTGGATCGCTTGTCATCCATGGCGCCCAGAACGTGCAGAATCGGTACCGGCGTCGATCTGGCCACGCGCCGTTCGTCGTCATCGGTGCAGATGCACCGCCTTCGAAGGAGCCATTGATGAAGTACATGATGCTGATCGCGGATAGCGAGGACGGCATGGCCCGCTCGACCGAGGAGGAGCAGGCCACCTATGCGCGGATCCAGGGATGGTGGAACGAGCAGGCCGTCGCGGGCCGCATCATCGAGGGCCACGAGCTGCAGCCATCGTCGACCGCGACGACCGTGCGCATCGCGCCGGACGGTGGCACCACGGTCACCGACGGGCCGTTCGTCGAGGGCAAGGAGATGGTCGGCGGCTACGGGATCCTGGACGTGCCCGATCTCGATGCGGCGCTGGCCGTGGCCTCGTCGTGGCCGGGCACCGCGACCTCCCTGGAGATCCGGCCCATCGTCGAGCGTGACGCAACGAGCTGAAGTCGACGCGCAGCTCGACGCCGTCCTGCGCGAGGAGCGCGGGCGGCTGACGGCGGC
>CAYYDA010000232.1:0-2867 GCA_964470495.1 uncultured Steroidobacteraceae bacterium
CGAGTGACCTGCGAACGGCAGGTCATCGGCGGACGCCTCGTGAAACTCCGCCCAGGGATACGCGGCTGCGGCCTCCGCGACGCTGACCGGATCGAGATCCACTCCAGACCACGATGCGATGGGGATTCCTGCGTCGCGGGCAACCTGAGCCAAGCGGCCGTCCCCGGACCCAAGGTCGAGGATCCTCGCATCCACTCCCTCCGACCGCCTCAGAATGTCGACGATCGAATTGTCACGATCCCGCATCATCCGCGCGAACCCGGGGTTGTTCGGGCTCCAGAGTCGATGACGATCCTCGCGACGGTAGCGATCGTAGGTAGCCTGAATTGTGCGGAGTTCCCGCTCCCGTTCCGACGCTGGCGGCGGCTCGCTCATGGGCCTGAACGTACACTACCGGTGCACCATGGCCAAACAGATCCTCGATCAGAGCCCGCTTGTCTCGCTGATCCTGCCCGTCCGGAACGAAGCCGAACACCTCGGACGGGCCCTGGATGCGATCGACGCCCAGGGATACCCCAGCGATCGCATCGAGATCATCGTCGTGGACGGCGGCTCGACGGACGGCACTCTGGACCTGATACACAGGCGGTCGGCCCTGGACGGCAGGCTGAGCCTACTGGGAGGACCGGGCATGAATACGCCGATGGCCATGTGTATCGGCATGGAGGCGGCCAACGGCGACGTCATCGTGAAGGTCGACGGTCATGGCTGGATGAACGATCAGTTCGTAGAGGTGGCCGTCGACAATATTGCCTCGGATGCCGGGCTCGGCTGTGTGGGTGGCCTGATCGAGCCGATCGCCGCGACGCCCGTCGAGCGCGCGAACGCGTACGCGCGATTCTCACGGTTTGGCGTTGGCGGCGGCGTCTATACCCTGGCGGACTCGGGCCAGGACACCGAGACGGTGCAATGCGGGGCATATCGCCGCGACGCACTTCATCAGGTCGGTGGCTTTGATCCTCAGATGGCGTACGGCGAGGACGAAGAGCTCAACTATCGCATCCGGATGGCAGGGTGGCACATCCGACTGGATCCCGCCATGCGCTTCACGTATCACGTCCGACCGAGCGTCGCATCCCTCTTCCGCCAGTACCTCCGCTACGGCCGCGCGCGCGTGGCCGTCGTGCGGAAGCATCCGGCGTTCTTCCGGGCGAAGCACGCCGTCCCGGCGATGATGGTCGCTGGCCTCGTGGCGACGCCACTCATCGGCGCCGTGAGCGGATCGCGGGTGCTTCCAGTAATCATCTGGGGTGGGTATCTCGGCTTCCTCGGAATCGGGGCTGGGTGGTTGAGTCTTCGCCGCCGATTCTGGAGACCGGACCTCTTGATGGCCAGCCTGGCTGCCATCCACTTTGGCTACGGCATCGGATTTCTCCGCGGTCTCCTCGATTCGCCGGGATCAGAACAGAGCCGCCCGCAGCGCGTTGAAGGCGCGTCGGGTCCCCGGGCGAAAGGTGATCGCGTGCCCGAACAGCCGCAGCCAGAGCACAAGCAGCGCTAGGCCAACACCTCGGGACCCCCACCACTTCTGGAGGTACTGCCGCATCGAGCGGGCGTGCATGGGGCTGAAGCGATAGTCACCCTTCGAGCTTGCGCCGCCGATGTGAGGAATTACCGCTGAGGGCAAGTATCGGATCGGCATCCCCGCGATCGCGGCACGCCGACACAGGTCCGCGTCTTCGAAGTACATGAAGAACCGCTCATCGAACCCACCGAGCTCCTCGAACGCGGCACGCCCCATGGCAAAACACGCACCCGAGATCATGCTCGTGTCGACGGCTTGTGTGGCCGTGGCTGCACTCGCGTACTCACGCGACGTTCGGCTCCTGGCGACGAAGCTGCCAATGAGCGGCAGGCTCGCACCGGAGCGCACAACGGCGTGAAGGCCGAGCGCGCGGACTGTGAGATCGAAGGGGCCAGGCAGGAGGCCCGCCGACGGCTGGATCTCACCGTTAGACAGGACCAGCCGCGGCCCGACGATTGCCCGGCCATGCCAGACATCGAGCTCGGCGAGCAACGACGCCAGCGCCTCCGGATTCATCTCGGCGTCGCTGTTGAGAAAGACCAGCGCCGCCGCGTCCGCGTCGAGGACCGCGCGATTGGCCGCAGCGCCGAATCCAAGATTCTGCTTGCCCTCGAGTATGCGGAGGCGAGTGTCGGCGATCGCGCGCAGCCGATCGACTGTGTCATCCGCTGACCCGTTATCGAAGATCAGGACGGCATCCGCGGCCGAATCGAGAGCGCTGCGGGCGGCTCGTGTCGTAAGACCCGGTGTCTGATAGCTGACGACCACCACGGCGACGCCCTCCGCCATCAGATCTCGCCCCTCCGCTGTAGAACGTACAGCCGGGGAATGGCGACTGCGGCCAGCGCAACCGCCAGAATTCCGAAGAAAAGGACCCGCGCCAAGTGGGGCGTTCCGACAAGGATGGAAGTGGCAGCCATCAGAGCGATGACCACCACAACCGCCTGCAAGCGGCCGGGCGCCGTGACCCCGAGGCGTGAGGTGATCGCCCATGCCGCCATCAGGTAAATGCCCTGAGCTACCGCGTAACCCATTCCCACGCCCTCGAGACCCGCAAACTGGAGCCCGAGCGGCACGGCGAGGATCAGGGCAAGGCCCGCAGCCGTCTCGAGCCCAAGGTACGCCTTGCCGCGTGACCGGGCCAACAAAGCGACTGCCAATGCCCAGGCTGGGAGTCGTAAGAGGTCCCCCACGAGGTGCCATTGAAGGACCGACATTGCCTCTCCGAACGCACCAGAAAACAGCAACTCGATAACGTACGGACCGAGCGCGAACAGACCCAAGATGAGCGGCACCGCCGCTCCAAGAAGCAATCGCATGTGCTGATCGATGACAGTGCCCA
>CAYYDA010000233.1:0-2860 GCA_964470495.1 uncultured Steroidobacteraceae bacterium
GGGCAGGTCCGCGGCGCGAAGGGCGTCGCGCACGCCCTGGCGACGCTGCCCGGCCGCCGGATGCTCCGATGGCGCGCTGATGTGCCCGATGTGCCGGTGCCCCAGCCCGATGAGGTGCTCGCCCGCCAGCCGCGCTCCGTGCCGGTGCGCGGTCGTCACTGTCGGTAGCCCGGAGCCCGAAACGGTGTCGTTGACCAGCACGACCGGCACCGCCGCCGCGCGCAGCCGCTCCGCGTGGCGCCGCGTCATGCGCGACGAGGCGATCACGATTCCATCAACGCGGCGCTCGACGAGACGGTCGAGGTGTTCGAGCTCGCGAGCCGTGTCGTCGCCGCCGTTGGCGAGGACGATCCCGTAGCCGCGCTCGTGGGCGGCCGCCTCAACGGCCCGCACGACCTGCGGGTAGAACGGGTTCGTGATGTCGGTGATGACGAGGCCGAGCGTGCGCGTCTCCCGCCGCTTCAGCGCGCGGGCGATGCTCGAGGGCCGGTAGTCGAGCTCCCGCGCCGCGGCGAGCACCCGCTCGCGCGTCTCCGGCCTCGCGGGCACCGAACCGGACAGGACGCGGCTGACCGTCGCGGTCGAGACGCCCGACCGCGCCGCCACGTCGTCGATCGTCGCGGCCATGTCGTCCCGTCTCCCTAGGTGTGCTGTGAGACGTATCCCGTCGGTGGAAGCGGGGCATCCGGCTTTGCGCCGGCGATCTCGAGCTCGTGCTGGATCTCCTCGAGCTCCGCGCCGCCACCCATGAATTCCAGCAGCTGGCCTGGCGTGAGGTCGGCCTTGTCGTAGGTGCCCTTGGACGTTCCCCGGTCCAGGATCGTGAAGCGATCGCCGACCGGGAAGGCGTGGTTGATGTTGTGGGTGATCAGGATCACGCCGACGCCGGTGTCGCGCGCCTTGGCGATGAAGCGCAGCACCACGGCGGCCTCCTTCACCCCGAGGGCCGAGGTCGGCTCGTCCAGGATCACGACTTTGGCCCCGAAATGGATCGCCCGGGCGATCGCCACCGACTGGCGCTCGCCTCCCGACAGCGTCCCGACCGGCTGCGAGGTGTCCCGCAGGTCGATCCCCATCTGCTTCAGGGCGGTGCGGGTGACCCGATCGGCCTGCCCGACGTCGAACGTCTTGAACGGCCCGAACCCACTCACCGGCTCGGCGCCGAGGAAGAAGTTCCTGCTGATCGAGAGCAGCGGGATCATGGCCAGGTCCTGGTAGACCGTGGCGATGCCGCGCTGGAGGGCGTCCCTCGGCGAGCCGAACACGACCTCCTCGCCGTCGACCAGGATCTGACCCTCGTCGGGCGGGTGGACGCCCGACAGGATCCTGATCAGGGTCGACTTGCCCGCGCCGTTGTCGCCGAGCAGGCACAGCACCTCGCCGGCCCCCACGGAGAGCGAGACGCCGCGCAGGGCCACGACGCTGCCGAAGTATTTGGTGAGGTCGCGCGCCTCGATGAGCGGGGCGCCGTTGTCGTTCGTCATGGCGTCGCTCCTCCTCAGTGCCGTGTCATCGTCGCGCGCTGGCGGATGTAGTTGTTGACGATCACGGCGGCCAGGAGCAGCACGCCGAGGAAGGCCAGGTACCAGTCGCCCGGGATGCCGGCGAAAACGATGCCCTGCCTGGTCATTCCGAGCGTGAGAGCGCCGAACACGGCACCGATGGCGCTGCCGTAGCCGCCGGTGAGCAGCGTGCCGCCGATGACGGCGGTGATGATCGCCTCGAACTCCTTGTCACTGCCGCGCAGCACATCACCGCTGCCGGCCTCGAGCACCTGGATCACGGCCAGCAGCGCGGCCGAGGCCGCGGTGGCCATGAACAGGATGATCTTGACCCGGTTCACCGGCACGCCGACGTTGCGGGCCGCGATGGCCGAGCCTCCCGCGCCGAAGATCCAGTTGCCGAACGAGGTACGCAGCAGGATGAAGGTGGCCAGCAGAGCAAGGCCGATCCACCACAGGACCGAGACGGGGAAGGGTCCGAGCTCCGCGGTGAAGATGGCGGCAATCGGATCGGCCGCGACGGCATCGGCCAGGCCACCGACCTGCGTCCGGCCGGTGATTGCGCGGGTGATGCCGATGGTCAGTCCGCGCAGGATGAAGAGCGTCCCGAGCGTGACGATGAAGGAGGGCAGCCGCGTCCGAACGACCAGGTAGCCGTTCAGGAAGCCGATGGCGATCGCGAACGCGAATGCCAGCAGGACGGCCAGCCAGACCGGCAGCCCGAGCTCGCCGATGCAAATGGCGACGACCATGCCGGCGGCGCCGATCATCGAGCCCACCGACAGGTCGAATTCGCCGGCGATCATGAGCAGCGCGACCGCCGATGCGACGATACCGACCTGGGCGGCAACCTCCAGGTAGGTTGCCGTGCCTGCGAGCGTGAGAAAGCCGCTCCCGCCGGCCCAGACCGCGAAGACCACCCAGACCAGGATTGCGCCGATGATGGCGCCGATCTCGGGGCGTGCGAGCAGAACGCTGGCGAGCCCGACACGGCGAACGCGTTCGTCGACGGGTGGTGCGGCTGTGGCCATGCCGATCAACCTCCTCCGTGGCGTGCAGCACCGGGGCCGCTGCGCGACCCCGGTGCCAATCCGATCAGCGGATGCCCTCCGCGCTCAACTCGATGACCTGGGCCGCCGTGTCCCCGGTCACGAAGCCCGGCCCGGTGCGGACGACGTCGCCGCCGCCGAGCAGCAGTCCGTACTGCGCGTACAGGGTCATGATCGTGACGCCCTGGTAGCCCTGCAGGTACTGCTGCTGATCGATCGCGAACAGCATGCGGCCCTCGTCGATGGCCTGCAGGACCTCCGGCGACAGGTCGAAGGTGGCCAGCTTGACCGCGTCGTTGCCCTCGAGGG
>CAYYDA010000234.1:0-2835 GCA_964470495.1 uncultured Steroidobacteraceae bacterium
GGGCGAGCCGGTCGGGGTGGAACGGCTCGAGGCCGTCGGTCCGCTCCCCGGTGCCGAGGAACGCGACCGGCAGGCCGGTGGCTGCCCGGATGCTGAGCGCCGCGCCACCGCGGGCGTCGCCGTCCATCTTGGTGAGCACGAGCCCGGTGACCGGCAGCTTGGCGTGGAACGCCTCGGCCACGCGGACCGACTCCTGCCCGGTCATGGCGTCGACCACCAGCAGCGTCTCGGCCGGTGTCACGCTGCCGACGATGCGGACAAGCTCGTCCATCATCGCCTCGTCCACGTGAAGCCGCCCGGCGGTGTCGAGGATCATGACGTCGACGCCGCGTTGGCGCGCGACCTCCAGGCCGGAGCGCGCGACCTCGAGCGCCGGGGTGCCGACCGGGCGGGTGTGCACCTCGACCCCGATCTGATCACCGAGCTGGACCAGCTGGTCGACCGCGGCCGGCCGATACACGTCAGCGGCGACGAGGAGCGGCTTCTTGCCGTCCTTTCGGAGGCGGACGGCCAGCTTGGCGGCGGTCGTCGTTTTTCCCGAGCCCTGCAGCCCGACCATCATGAGCACGGAAGGCTTGGCGTCGAGGCGCAGGTGATGGCGCTCGCCGCCCAGGGTCGAGACGAGCTCCTCGTGGACGATCTTGACGATCTGCTGCCCCGGGTTGATCCCGGTCAGCAGGTCGCTGCCAAGGGACCGCTCGCGCACGCGAGCGACGAACTCCTTGACGACCTTAAAGTTGACGTCCGCCTCGAGCAGCGCAAGGCGAATCTCGCGCAGGGCGACATCGAGGTCGCTCTCGGTGATCTTGGCCTTGCCGCGCAGACGACCGGTGATGCCCTGCAGGCGCGTTGACAGAGACTCGAACATGCTTGAACCGATACGGGATCAGGCCGGTCTGCTCGGACCGGCAAACGGCTGCCCATTCTAGGGTGCGTCGTCAGCGGCGGCAATGAGCCCTAGCCGGCGAACAGCCATTCGACGAATGCCTCCGGGTCGAAGGGCGCCAGCGCGTCGATCTCCTCGCCGACGCCGGCGAACAGAATCGGCACGCCGATGCGCTCGGCCGCGGCGAGCGCCACCCCGCCCTTTGCCGTCCCATCCAGCTTCGTCAGGACGATGCCGGTGACCCCCGCCTCGCGGCTGAAACCCTCGGCCTGTGCCAGCCCGTTCTGCCCCGTCGTCGCGTCGAGCACCAGCAGGACGTGACGCGGTTGGTCCGGGAGACGGCGCTGGATCACGCGACGGATCTTGGCCAGCTCGTCCATGAGCTGCTGCTTGTTCTGGAGTCTGCCGGCAGTATCCACGAGCACGGCATCGAGGCCGCGCGACTCCGCCGCGACCACCGCGTCGAAGGCAACCGCGCCGGGATCCGCCCCGGTGCGCTGGGCAACCACCGGGACGCCGAGCTGCTCGCCCCAGATCCGCAGCTGCTCGACCGCGGCGGCGCGGAACGTGTCGGCGGCCGCCAGCACGAGGCTGTGTCCCTCCCCCTTCAGCCGAGCGGCGAGCTTGGCGATCGTCGTTGTCTTGCCGCTGCCATTGACGCCGACGAAGATGATGACCGATGGCGCCGGCCCGAGCTCGAAGTGGCCCGATCCGACGCGCACGAGCCGATCGCGGATCTCGGTCGCCAATGCGCGACGGGCGTCGTCACCACTGCGGCCGCCGTCTCGTCGGAACCGCTCGCGTGCGGCGTCGACGAGCTCGAGCGTGGCCGCGCCACCGACATCGGCCGCGATGAGAGCCTCCTCGACCTCGTCCCACGTCGCATCGGTGGCCGGCGTGCCGGCACCGAGGATCGAGCGCAGGCGGGAGCCGAACCCCGATGGCCGGGCACGCAGCCCCATGCCGGCAGGCTCTCGCCGCGGGCGTGCGACCGTCATCGGCTCGGGCGTCTGCTCGGGCGGTTGCTCGGGGGCTGGCTGTTCGCGACGGCGCCGGAACATCAGGCGCCCACCTCGGCCGGGACGTCCGAAAGGCGCAACGAGAGTACGCGGCTGACGGCCGCGTCGGTCATGGTGACGCCGTAGATCGTGTCGGCCACCTCGATCGTGGCGCGGTTGTGGGTGATGACCACGAAGTCGATCGACTCGCTCAGCTTGCGGAGCGCGGTGGCGAAACGGCCGATGTTGGCTTCGTCGAGGGCGGCGTCGACCTCGTCGAGGATGCAGAACGGGACCGGGTTCACGCTGAGCATGGCGAACAGCAGCGCCACCCCGGTCAGTGCGCGCTCCCCGCCCGAGAGCATGGCCAGGCGCTGGAGGCGCTTGCCGGGCGGCCGCACCACGATCTCGATGCCGCCGGGCGCGTCGCCATCGGCCTCGTCCCCCATCTGGAGCGACGCTGAACCACCGGCAAACAGAAGGCGGCAGTATTCGTCGAAGCGCTCGCCGATGGCGCGGAACGCGGCGTCGAACTGGGCACCGATCTCCGCGTCGAGCGTGGAGATGAGCTCCTCGGTCGAGGTGATCGCGCCGCGCAGGTCGTCGTCCTGGGTCGTCATCTCGTCGAGCCGCCCGGCCAGCTCGCGGTGCTCCTCCACCGCGAACGGGTTGACCGATCCGATCTGGGCCAGCGTGCGACGCACCCGTCGCAGCTCGGCCTCGAGCGCCTCGTCGTCCAGCGCATCGATCTCGTCCGTCGGCGCCTCGATTGCCGCCGCCTCGTCGACCTCCGGCAGGCTCTCGAGCGCGAGCTCTCGTTCTCGCAGGAGCGCGGCGAGCGCCTCGTCGCGGCGTGATGCTTCGATGGCCGCCGACTGCGACTCGCGCTCCAGCTCGCCGAGGCGCGCGCCCGACCCGCCCTGCTCACTCTCGAGACGCTGAAGGTCGGCT
>CAYYDA010000235.1:0-2834 GCA_964470495.1 uncultured Steroidobacteraceae bacterium
CGAACGTGTCGCCGGCGCCGACCGCCGGGACGCCAGTCACGATGCGCCTCGGGACGCTGGCCACGACGCGGTCGAGCCCGGGGTCGTCGAGCAGGTAGCCCTCGGCGCCGAGCGTGACGAGCACGATCGGCCGCGTGCCGGCCAAGCGGCGCAGTTCGACCGCCTGGGCAAAGGGATCTCCGGGCGACTCGACGAGGTCCTCCGTGCTCACCACGATCGCATCGGCCTCGCTCAGGATGCGGCGCTGGTCGACCGCGAGGGCATCGAGCGGCAACGCTGTCACCTCCTCGCCGACCACGAGCCGCCGGAGCCATCCCTGGATGAGCAGGACCGTTCGGCCCGGTTCGACCTCGGCCCGCAGGCGTGTGACGAGCGCCGCCGGCACCTCGTCGGCGATGGGCGCCACGAGCGCGACGTCGGGCCGGCCGACGTCGCGCAGCCGATGGACACCGATCGGCTCGGTGCGGGCCTCGAAGACGAGGACGCGGATGCCGGCCCGCTCCTCGTGCCGGTAGACCGTCGTCGCCGCGGGCTGGCAGACCAGCGTGCCCAGCGACGCGAGGCGGTCGAGGCCCACCCTGGCGGCAGGCTCGTCGCCGGCGACGGTCAGCGTGGTGAGGGTGGCTCCTTCGGACGCGGCGGCCAGCCCGGAATGGAGGACCGATCCACCGGGAGCCACCGTGCCGTCGGTGAAGCGGTCGATCGTCAGGCCGCCCACGATCAGGGTCGAGGTCATCGGTCTATCATCGGGTCATGCGACTCTATTACTACGAGCTCCACGAGGGCGCCACCGACCTCATGACCGATGCGCTCCTCGTTTCGGAGCGCGACCATACCCCAGAGCAGTTCGCCTCGATGGTGAACCAGGCTCGCACCGCGGTGCTCGACACGTTCGAGGACGATACCCTCGTCGAGGCGATCGCCCGCGAGCTCGAGCGCAATCACGGCTTCACCTACGTCAGCGACGAGAAGCTGCGCGCCTCGATGAGCGTCGGCATGGAAGACCCCGACAACTATCTCGTCGAGCCGAGCGACGAGTTCCGGTCGATCGTGGCCGAGCTGGAGATCAGCCCTAGCGGCCCACGTTGAACAGGATCTGAAGCACGTCGCCGTCGCGGACCTGGTAGGTCTTGCCCTCCTGGCGCAGCAGACCGCGCTTCCGAGCCTCGGCGATGCTCCCGCAGGCGAGCAGGTCCTCCACGCTGATCGTCTCGGCCCGGATGAAGCCGCGCGCCAGGTCGGAGTGGATGGCGCCGGCGGCGTCGACCGCGGTTGAGCCAATGCGAAGGGTCCAGGCCCGGCATTCGTCCTCGCCGGCCGTGAAGAAGCTGAACAGGCCCAACAGGGCGTAGGTCAGCGCGATGACTCGGCCGCGGGACGGCTCGGCGATACCCAGGTCCTCCATGAACAGCCGCGCGTCCTCCTCGGCCAGCTCTCCGAGCTCGGCCTCGATCTTGCCCCCCAGGGCGGCGACGTCGGTGTGCGGCTGGCCGTAACGCTCGCGGCCCGCGGCCTCCAGCGTGGATGCCTCCGGCAGACGGGCGTCGTCGATGTTGAGCACCACGAGCACCGGCTTCTGGGTCAGGAATCGATAGCCGCGCAAGAGGAACTCCTCGTCGTCGGTCAGGCCGAACGAGCGAATCGGCTTGCCATCTGACAGGTGCGGCTCGATGCGCTCGAGGAGCTCCTGCTCTCGCTGCGCCTGGTCCCGCTCGGCCTGCGAGCCGTGGCGGCCCTGGGTCTTGAGCTTCTCGAGGCGCTTCTCGATGACCATCAGATCGGCCACCGTGAACTCCAGGTCGAGATCCGCGACGTCGCGCCACGGGTCGGCCGCGGCGGCCGCGGCAGGATCGTCGAATGCGCGGGCGACGTGGAGAAGGGCGTCGGCGTTGCGGACCTGGGCCAGCACGTCGGGATTCACCGTTCCCTCGCGCGCGGCCCCCGCCGGGATGGCCACGTCGACGTAGGTGACGTCGGCGTAGGTCGTCTTCTTGGGCACGAACAGCGCAGCGAGCTGGTCGACCCGCGCGTCGGGGACCTTCACGACGCTCACGTTCGGAGCCGCTCGGCCGCCGGAGAAGCCGCCCGTCTCCGCGTGGCCCCCGGTCAGTGCGTTGTAGACGGTCGTCTTTCCGCTGCCCGGCAGCCCCACGATGGTGACCTGCATCGGCTCAGTAGCCCGCCTCGACGTCAACGAGGTTGCGCATCGGCTCGCCGGCCCGGTAGGCGCGTAGGTTCTCGGTGAACAGGTCGACGGTGCGCTCGGCGACGCGATCCGACGCCCAGCTCGTGTGTGGCGTGATCATGAGGTTCGGGGTGTCGTATAGCGGCGAGTCGGGCGGCAAGGGCTCCTCGCCGAACACGTCGAGCACGGCGCCGCCGATCCAGCCGGAGGCAAGGGCGCGACGGAGCGCGAGCTCGTCGATGAGCCTTCCCCGCGCGATGTTGATCAGCCAGCCGTCCTCGCGCATCTCGGCCAATTGCTCGGCGCCGATGAGACCGGCCGTCTCGTCCGTCAGCGGGGCCGCGACGACCACGATGTCGCTGGTGCGCAGCAGCTCGCCGAGGTCGTCGAGGCCGAGGAGCTCGACGTGCGACGCATCTCCAGCGCCGAGCTCCGGGTGGCGGCGGGTTGCCAGGATCCGACACCCGAAGGGGCGGAGCAGGCCGGCCAGCTCCACGCCGATGCTGCCGTAGCCGACAATCCCGATCGTCAGCTCGGCCAGCTCACGGCCGCGGAGCGGCTGCCAGGTGCGCTCGCGCTGGAGCTCCATGAGCTGGGGCAGCCGCCGGGCGATGGCAAGCGACATCATCACCACGTACTCGGCGATCGG
>CAYYDA010000236.1:0-2802 GCA_964470495.1 uncultured Steroidobacteraceae bacterium
AAGACTCTCAAACGGGTTTCATTGGAGCTGGGCGGCAAGAACCCGAACATCGTCTTCTCGGATGCGGACCTGGACGCTGCCGTCATCGGCTCGCTGTGGGCCATCTACTACTCCGCCGGCCAATCGTGCGAGGCTCGCTCCCGGCTGCTGGTGCAGGACGAGGTGTACGACGCGTTCGCATCGGCGTTCGCGGAGAAGGCGAAGGCCCTGAAGGTCGGCGATCCCCTGGCGGACGACACCAAGGTCGGTTCGCTCATCAGCCGGAAGCACGCCGACAAGGTGCGAGGCCTGGTGGAGATCGGCCTCGAGGATGGCGGCGAGCTGCTGGCCGGTGGCGAACTCGAGCTGGACGGCGACCTGGATGCAGATGCCTTCGTGGCCCCCACCGTCATCGGGGGCGTGTTGAACGACTCGCGGATCGCGCAGGAGGAGGTCTTCGGACCGGTCGTGACCCTGACCCGCTTCACAGATGAGGCCGAGGCCGTGAAGTTCGCCAACGACGTCCGATACGGCCTGGCCGCCACCGTCTGGACGGCCGACGGCGGCCGCGGCCACCGCGTGGCGCAGAAGATCCGCTCGGGCGCCGTGGGGATCAATACCCCGTTCGTCGCCTTCCCCGGCGTCCCCTTCGGCGGCTTCAAGGAGTCCGGCTACGGGCGCGAGCAGTCGCTCGAGGCTCTGGACCTCTACACGGAGACGAAGGCCGTCCTGCAGGGCACCTCGCCGAAGCCGATCAACCCGTTCGGAGTCTGACCGCGGGGTCATGCCCATCATCCGATCCCGCTCCAGGGTGGCCGCGCCAGTCGAGGTGGTCTTTGCCTTCTTCGACGATCCCGCCAATCTGGCGCGCCTGATGCCGCCGCCCGTCCAGATCCGGCTCGTGCGGGTCGAGCCTTCACCGCCGGCTCCTGGGAGCCTCGTGGAGTTCCGTTACGGCCTTGGTCCCATTCAGCGATCGTGGCTCATCCGGCTCGTCGAGCGTGTCGAAAACGTACGGATCGTCGACGACACCATCTCCGGACCGATCCGCCGCTTCCACCACTCGCACACCTTCACGCCGGCCCGTCGAGGCGGCACCTGGGTCGAGGATCGGATCGACTATCACGTCGGGCCGGACGGGCTCATCGGCTCCATGCTCGACGCCGCCGCGGGGATTGCCATGCGCCTCACCTTCGTATGGCGGAAGGCGCGTCAGCGGCGCCTCCTCGGGAGTGACCGCTCCGGCTGACCTGACGTTCGCGGGACAACCGCCCGGACGGTAGCCCACCGCCGGGGTTCGGTTGCGCCCGACGCGGCCCCCGCGTACCGTGCGAGGCAGCATGACCGGTGCCCTCGCAGCATGGTTCTCCCGGTTCCCCGAAGGCTGGTGGGGGTACCACTGGGCGCCGCCGACACCGATGAGCGCGGTGGAGCTGATCGGCACGCCGACCATCGATGCCCGCCTGATGGCAACGCTGTGGGCGGTCATGAGCCGGCGCCGCAGCGTCATGCTCTCCTCCGAGGCCCCGCAGGCCGGCAAGACGACCGCGCTCTCCGCCCTGGTCGACTTCCTGCCCGACGACACGACCGGCATCTTCGTCCGCGGGTGGTGGGAAGAGTACGACTGGCTCGACGAGATCGAGCCCGGGACCGGGTACCTGCTCATCAACGAGATGAGCGATCACCTGCCGATCTACGTGTGGGGCCGTGCCGCACGCGGTGCGCTGATGCTGGCGGGCAAGGGCTGGGGCCTTGGAGGCACGATGCACGCCGATTCCCTGCCTGAGGCGCTGGCGGTGCTGCGCACCGAGCTCGGTGCGACGGACGAGGACCTCGCCGGCCTCACCATCTACCTCCAGTACTCCGCCTACGCGACGCCTGCCGGCATGTACCGGCGGATCGAGGAGGCCTGGCACCTGCGGCTGGACGAGGCGGGAACGCTGGCGCCGGTGCGACTCGGCGCCATCGACGGCGACCGATCGCCGAGCCTGACCGGCGCGCAACGGTTGCCCTCGCCGCCGATGCTGCCCGGCGACGGCGGCCGGACGACCCGTCAATTCGTCCACGACCCCCCCGCCTACGCGGTCCTGGCCCGGAGCCTGGGGCTGGGCGCGGATGAGCTGGAGACCGAGCTGGCACAGCGGTCCGGCTTCCTCGAGACGCTGGCCCGCCGCGGCATCTGCGACCCGCCATCGGTGGCGATGGCCGTTCGCGACTACCCTGACATTCCCGAACCCGAGGAGCCTCCCGCATGACCGACCTGGCCCGACCCGCCGACACGACCCTCGGCGACCTGCGTGCCGCGGGCTATCGGTCGCGGAGCGTCAAGCAGGAGCTGCGCGCCAACCTGCTCGACCGGGTTCGGACCGGGCAGCCGTTCATGCCCGGCATCCTGGGCTACGACGACACCGTCCTCCCGCAGCTCGAGAACGCCATCCTGGCCGGCCAGGACGTCATCCTGCTCGGAGAGCGCGGGCAGGCCAAGAGCCGGATCGCGCGCAGGCTGATCGGCCTGCTCGACCCGTGGCTGCCGTACGTGGCGGACACCGAGCTGCACGACGACCCGTTGCACCCGGTCTCACCGCTGGCTCGCAGCATGGTCGAAGCCGAGGGCGACGCTACTCCCATCGCCTGGTGGGCGGCCGCCGACCGATACAGCGAGAAGCTGGCGACCCCCGACATCAGCATCGCCGACCTCATCGGCGAGGTGGATCCCGTCAAGGTGGCGGAGGGCCGCTACCTGTCGGACGAGCTGACGATCCACTACGGGCTGCTGCCGCGCACGCATCGGGGCATCTTCAGCCTCAACGAGCTGCCGGACCT
>CAYYDA010000237.1:0-2755 GCA_964470495.1 uncultured Steroidobacteraceae bacterium
GCGCCGTGCGCGACGATGACGCCGGCGTTCGGATCCTGGCGGCCACCGATCCGGCCCAGCCCTACGGGGCGGCGTTGGCCTGGCCGCGCCCGGACGGGGACGAACGGCTTCCCCTGCAGCGCGCGGCCGGCGCGTACGTGGCGCTCGTCGATGGGCACGCGGTGCTCTACCTGGAGCGCGGTGGCCGGGGTCTCCTCACGCTGCCGGCGGCGGCTGACACCGACCGCGTGGCGCGCGCGGTCGCGGCGCTGCCGTCACTGCTCGCGCCGGAGGGTGCGCACCGGGAGCTGCGCCTGGAACGCGTCGACCGCGCCCCGATCGGGGAGTCGTCCATTGCGGACGCGCTTCGGGCGGCCGGGTTCCGGCCGAGCTACCGAGGCTGGATCCTCCGGTCCGTGTCGCCCGGACACAAAGAAACGTCCCGAAGGAACCACGAGACCCATTGATGCAATCTCTGGGTCCACGGACTCCTCCGGGACAAGAGCCACGATACGGGCGGCGGCTGGTGCACACAACCCCCCTTCTCCACAACATTCCGACGTAAAGGGCTGGTTATCCACCACCGATCCACATCGGTCCCCGGGCGCGCCACAGGTCAGAGCCGGCCGGCCTCGATGATTCGCTGAAGAAACTCGCGGGTCCTCGCTTCGGTCGGCTCGCGGAAGATCCGCTCGGGCGGTCCCTGCTCGAGGATCCGACCCTCGTCGAGGAAGAGCACGCGGCCGGCGAGGTCCCGCGCGAAGCCCATCTCGTGGGTCGCGATCACCATCGTCATCCCCTCGGCGGCAAGCTCCCGGATCACGTTGAGCACCTCGGCGATCAGCTCCGGGTCGAGCGCGCTCGTGACCTCGTCGAGGAGCAGGAAGTCCGGCTGCATGGCCAGCGCCCGCACGATCGCGACGCGCTGCTGCTGCCCGCCCGACAGGCGCTCCGGATAGTCGAGCCGCTTCTCGGCCAGCCCGAACCGCTCGAGCAGCGCCGTGGCCTGGTCGTCGGCCTCGGCGCGCGATCGTCGGAGGACACGTCGCGGCGCGAGCGTCACGTTGTCGAGCACCGACATGTGCGGGAACAGGTTGAAGGCCTGGAAGACGATCCCGATGCGGCGCCGGATGCGATCGAGGTCGACTCCGTGCGCCGTGATCTCCTCCCCCTCGACCACGATCCGGCCGGCATCGATCGGCTCGAGCAGATTGATGCAGCGCAGCAGCGTCGACTTGCCCGAACCGGACGCGCCGATGAGGCAGATGACCTCGTGCTCGGCCACTTCGAGGTCGATCCCGCGCAGCACCTCGAGCTCGCCGAAGGACTTGTGCAGCCCTTCGACCACCAGCGGCGTCTGCGTCGATGCCGTCATCGCGATCCCCTCCACAGGCGGCCGCGCCGGGCGCTCGCACTCGCGGCCCGCACGACGGTCGCGTACCGGCGGTCACGCTCGCGCGCGACGAGCCAATCGGTGATGCGCGCCAGCGGGATGGTGACCACCAGGAAGACGAGGGCGGTCACCAGGTAGGGAGTGAAGTTGAAGGACGCCGACTGCCGGATCTGCGACTGGCGGAAGATCTCCACCACGCCGATGAAGGAGACAAGGACCGTGTCCTTCTGGAGGCCGATGAAGTCGTTGAGCAGTGGCGGGATGACCCGGCGCACGGCCTGCGGCAGGACGACGAACCGAAGTGCCTGGACCTGCGTCAGCCCGAGCGACCGAGCGGCCGCCGCCTGGCTGGGATGGACGGAGTCGATGCCGGCGCGGTACACCTCCGAGACGTAGGCGGAGTACACCAGCGTCAGCGCCACGACCCCCCAGAAGAACGGGTCGTTCGGCACGCCCGGAAGACGCAGGCCCGGGATCCCGAACCCCAGCACGTAGATCACCAGGACGCCGGGCAGCGCTCGGAACAAGTCGACGAACCCCGTGGCGAGCAGCCGGACCGGGTAAAGGACCGGGCCGGGCAGGCTCCGAAGGACCGCGAGGACGAGGCCCAGCACCAGGATGAGGGCCTCGGCGATCAGGAAGAGGCGGACGTTGACCTCGAACTTGGCGATGATTCCCGGCGCGGAGCGCAAGAAGTTCTCGCCGTCGAGAAACGAGCGACGAACCTGGTCCCAGCCCGGCGCGTTGACGACGACCCACCCGAGCAGCGCGAAGAAGACGACCGTGCTGACGATCGCGATCGCCTGCGCACGCCGGGCCGATCCCCCCGCGCCCGCACCGCGCGCGGTGCGCGGTGCCTTCAGGCCCTGCGGGTCGCCCGGTGTTCCATCCATCACGCCCGCGGCACCGGCTCAGGTGCGGACGGCTACTCGAGCACCGGCGCGCCGGCGTTCTCGGACATCCACTCCTGCGTGATCGCGTCGAGCTCGCCGCTCTCATCCAGCGTGACGATCGCCTGGTTCACGCAGTCGGTCAGCGGGCTGTCCTGCTCCAGCACGAGGCTGAAGTGCTCCTGCTCGTCGCCGGCCGGCGGGAACTGCCCCACGATCACGCCGTTGTCCATTTGGACGGCGGTGACGAAGAAGGCGGTCGGCAGGTCGACGATGATCCCGTCCACCTGGCCCGCGTTCAGCGCCGCGATCGCGGCGTCGTTGCTGTTGTAGACCGATGCCTCGGTCGCCGGCTGGATCTGCTCCTCGATGTAGGCGAGGCTGGTCGTGCCCTGCTGCACGCCGAGGTGGTAGTCGGCCACGTCGGCGATCGATGCCGCCTCGGTGATCGGCGTATCCGCGTTGGCGACGAGCGCCTGGTTCGAGAAGAAGT
>CAYYDA010000238.1:0-2750 GCA_964470495.1 uncultured Steroidobacteraceae bacterium
GAGCACCCATGTTCTCGTACGGGTCCTCGAGCTCGATGTCGCGTGCGATGGTGACACCGTCGTTGGTGATCGTCGGTGCGCCGAATTTCTTGTCGAGCAGGGCGTATCGGCCCTTGGGGCCGAGCGTGACCTTGACGGCATCAGCCATCTTGTCGACGCCGCGCTTCAGTGCGCGACGCGCCTCTTCCTCGAACAGCAGCTGCTTCGCCACGGTTCTTAACTTCCTCCTCGTTGGTACGCCGCGCTCGTCGCGCGGCGGATCGGTTGATCTGTTCTCGTCTACTCGACGATTGCCAGGATGTCCGCGTGCTTCAGGATGAGAAGCTCGTCGTCGTCGTCCAGCTTGAACTCCGTGCCGGCGTACTTCTGGAAGAGGACCTTCTGGCCGACTGTGACCTCGATCTCCTCCCGCGAGCCATTCTCGAGGGTGCGTCCTGAGCCGACGGCCACGATGGTGCCCTCCTGCGGGCGCTCCTTGGCGGTGTCCGGCAGGACGATGCCGCTCTTCGTCATCTCCTCGCGCGGGGTCGGCTTGACGATGACGTTGCTACCCAGGGGCTTGAGCTGGGTGGCCGTACCGCTGACCGTGCTGGTCATCTGTGCGTGGTGCCTCCTTGCGATGCGCAACCCGTGCGCTCTGGTGCCAATTGAGGCTTCTCGCGGGAGCGCCAGACCCGGCCGATGCGGCCCGTGGACTGGCACTCAACCTACGAGAGTGCCAGCAGCAAGGTAGCACTCGGGGAAGGAGAGTGTCAAGAAGATCGGCTGACATGACGACGCCCCGGCGCATTGGCCGGGGCGTCGTCGCGTCGGACGTTCCGAGGTCGGTTCAGGCGTAGTCCGGAAGGACCCAGCCGCTCGGCGCCGGGTCGACGCCGCCATCGTCGGTCGGATCGGTTCCGCCGTTCCCGTTGCCGTTCGGCGCGAGGACGAACATGTACACCAGCACCGCGATCAAGATGATCGCGATGATGATGCCGAGGATGAATCCGGCACCACTGCTGCCGGCCGGCTCGCCGGCGGTGCCGCCGCCCGGAGTGTTGACATTGACCTGGCCCATGAAGAGGGTCCCTCCTGAGTGCGATGGTCTGGTGGCGTCCGCCACGGCCCTCGCTTGAGCAACCGGCGTGCCAGCCGCTCGCCCACAGCACGGTTGACCCGTCGGTTACCCGCCGACCAGGCGGTCGAACGCAATGCGGACATCGCGCACGACCACCTGAGGTTCGGCGTCACGCAGGCTCGCGAGCTCGGCGACGACCCGCAGAGCGGTGGTGGGCTCGTTTCGGGCGTCGTGGTCGGGGCCGAGGTATGGCGCATCCGTCTCCACGAGGAAGCTGCCGGCCGGGAGGAGCGGGGCCGCTGCGCGTGGCCCCGTGGCGGACCGGAACGCGAGCGGGAAGGCGAAGCTGACGAGGAACCCGCGAGCAGTGAGCGCGGCGGCCATGGCGGCGTCCCCGGAGAACGCGTGCAGCACGCCACGCGCATCGTGGTGGACCCGCCCGTCCCACGCCAGGAGCAGCTCCGTGACCTCGGCGTGTGCGTCACGATCGTGCACGAGAACCGGCAGATCGCGGCGGGCGGCGATGGCCAGCTGGCGCGCCATCGCGGCGCGCTGGACGTCGGGCGGCGACAGGTTGCGGAAGAAGTCGAGGCCGATCTCCCCCACCGCCGCGCAGCGAAGATCGGCCATCAGCTCCTCCAGCTCGTGCCACGCCCGCTCATCGGTCTCGGCCGCGTAATGAGGGTGCACGCCCACAGCGGCGCGGAGCAGCGGCGCATGGCGCTCAGCAAGCTCGAGCGCGGCCACCGACGACGGAAGGTCCCAGCCGGGGACGAGGATGCGCTCGATCCCGGCATCCAGGGCGCGCTCCAGCACGGCGTCGCGGTCCGCGTCGAAGCGCTCGTGCTGGAGATGGCAGTGCGAGTCGACGAGCCCGGGCAGCCGCGTGGGCCGGGTCCGTCGGCTCAGACCGGTGCCTCCACCTCGATGCGCGGGAAGGTCGGCATCGGTGCCCCGGTCACCAGGCCGCTGCCGGAGGCTCCCCACTCGAGAAGGATCGCCAGGCCCGGTCCACCCGCTCCGCGCTCGTCGTACGGTGGCGGCGCGCCGAGCTGCTCGAGCATCGCACGCGCACCCGCCGGTGCGACGGGCGCCAGGAGATGCCCGAGGAGCCGGCAGGTCTCCGCCATGACCGCGATCACCTGGCCCACACGCTCCGTCTCCCCCGCCTTGTTGAGGCTCCACGGCGCCTGGCCCTCGGCGTAGCCGTTCGCGCCTCCCGCAAGCCGCATGACGGCAGCCAGCGCCTCGTCGAGCTGGTGGTCCTCCATGGCGGCGTGGTAGGCCTCGACGGTCCGCGCCGCCGCGTCGCGGATCTCCAGGTCCGCCGGCTGCGTCGCGTCGGACACCGGTGGCAGGCGGCCATCGAGGTATCGGCTGCTCATGCTGACCGTCCGGTTGACCAGGTTGCCGAGATCGTTGGCGAGATCGGCGTTGTAGCGCCGCACGAAGCCGTCGAAAGTGACGTCCGCGTCGCGATCGAACGGCACCTCGCGGAGCACGACGTACCGAACCCCATCCACGCCGAACGTGTCGGCCGCCTCGTCGGGGTCTGACGTATTGCCGGTCGTCTTGCTCATCCGCTGCCCGCGGTCGAGCATGAAGCCGTGTGCGAAGACCTGCTTCGGCAGCGGCAGGCCCGCGCTCATGAGCATCGCCGGCCAGTAGAGGCAGTGGAAGCGGGTGATGT
>CAYYDA010000239.1:0-2687 GCA_964470495.1 uncultured Steroidobacteraceae bacterium
GGACGGGGTGACGGAGGTGCAGTCGGCCCTCGAGTGGGAGCTGGATGACACGACCTTCGAGCTGCCGACCGAGGAAGAGCGCGAGCCCGGAGCGGCGTCCATCATCGCACGTGAGCACCCGCAGCCACTGCACCGCTGACTAGACTCCGGGGGATGCGCACCGATTAGCCCGCTGAGCCTCAGTGCTCGGCAGCGTCGGCCTCGGCCTTGGTCTGGTGGACCGTCCCCGGGGCATGCTCTGGGGGTGCATAGATCGTGATCAGACGAAGGGGCATGTCGCCGGTATTGATGAAGTTGTGGCGCGTGCCAGCCCTGACAAAGACCAGGTCGTTGGGACCGATCGCGGAGGCCTGGCCGTCGAGCTGCGCTTCGCCGCGCCCTTCGATGAAGACGAGAACCTGGTCGGTCGCGTCATGGACCTCCTCGCCGATCTCGCCCGCGGGTGGAATGGTCATGACCACCACTTGCTCGTGATGGCCGGTCAAGACCTCGCGGCGGAAGGCGTCGTTCTTCCGCGCCGCGTCGAGAATCTCGACCCGGTTTCCCTGCTGCTCTGCCATGAGTTCGCTCCTCGGTGACCTGTGGGTGCATGTCCGCTCTAACCACCCTACCTGCAATGATCGTTCACGAGCTGACGGAAGGCCGGATGGCCCGGTAATTCATGCCCTTCCGCCCTCGGCGGTCCGGAGTCGAGCGCGCACGCTGTCTTCAAAGTCAGGCGACAAGGAGGCATGGCATGGCGACCGTCCCGATCCCGCTGGACCGCATCTTCCTGGACGATCTCGCGATCTGCCCGCGCTCATCGATGTTGCGTGTTGGGCCCGGCGACCGGCCCGAGCTCCGGGCGAGCCCGTGGTGGGTGTACATGGCCAGCGCGCGGCTTCCGAACGACCTTGGCACCGCTTGCTCCAAGGTGGGCTTTCGAGGGGCGACGGCGGGAGGCCGAGAGATCAGCGGCGACGTACAGATCGTCGGCCGATACGATGATGCCTACGGGACGGAGCTGATCCTCTCCGGACTGCGTCCGCTGGGGACCGATTCGGAATCGAAAGCGCGACCGTCATGACCGCAGCCGAACGGATGCTCGAGCGCAGCCTCGCAATGGATGAGGGGGTGTTGGTCTGCCCGCGGGCAGGCTCCGTGTCGTCGGCGACCTGCGATGGCTGCCCATTCTTCTGCCGCACCGAGACCGAGTCGTCGTCGGTCATCTGCTCCTACCCGATCCCCGCCCGCGAAACCTTCGCGACACGGAGCAGACATTCAGAGGCCGTGCGCATCGCGCTTCGACACCAATTGGAGCGCACGTGAGCGGGTTCCCGCCCCGCTGGCGTCCGACTGAGCCGGTCGAGTTGGGCCGCTGGCAGGCGGCGCTGGTCTCACCCACAGCAGTCACTGGCGCCGGGCGCCCGATCGCAAGGAGGCACATCATGACCATGGCAACCATCCCGACACAACGCCCCAGAGCGGCCCGCGCCGCCACCATGCGCGCCGCTGTCTTCCACGCCGCGGGCGACATTCGCGTCAACGAGGTGCCGCGGCCAACCCCTGGAGCGGGCGAGGCTGTCATCCGCGTCACGCTGACAACGATCTGCGGCACCGACGTCCACATCCTCAAGGGCGAGTACCCGGTCAAGCCGGGACTCATCGTCGGACACGAGCCGGTCGGCGTCATCGACCAGCTCGGCCCAGGCGTTGTCGGCTATGAGATCGGCGACCGCGTCCTCGTCGGCGCCATCACGCCGTGCGGCCAGTGCCATGCCTGCCTCGGTGGCAGGCTGAGCCAATGCGGCCACGGCACCGGCTACGAGGCCATCGGTGGCTGGCGTTTCGGCAACACCATCGATGGCGCGCAGGCCGAGTATCTGCTCGTCCCGAGCGCGCAGGCCAACCTCGCGAAGATCCCCGAGTCGCTCACCGACGAGCAGGTCGTCCTGCTTGCCGACATCGCCTCCACCGGGTTCGCCGGCGCCGAATCGGGCAAGGTCCGCATCGGTGACACTGTCGTCGTCTTCGCCCAGGGCCCGATCGGCCTGTGCGCGACTGCCGGGGCGAAGCTCATGGGAGCGGCGCGCGTAATCGGTGTCGACGGCGATCCGACTCGTGCGGCGATGGCGCTCCGCATGGGCGCCGACGTTGTCCTTGATCCCGCCACGATGGACGTTGTGGCCGAGATCAAGCGCCTGACCGACGGCACCGGAGCCGACGTCGCCATCGAGGCGCTCGGCCTGCAGGAAACGTTCGAGAATGCGCTGCGCTGCGTCCGTCCCGGCGGAACGGTGTCGAGCCTGGGCGTGTACTCGGGCAAGCTGCAGATGCCGTACGAGGCCTTCGCGGCCGGGCTCGGCGATCACACGATCGTCACCACGCTGTGCCCCGGCGGCAAGGAGCGCATGGGTCGCCTCATGCGCATGGTTGAGTCCGGTCGCTTCGATCCGACGCCGCTGATCACGCACAGCTTCCCGCTGAGCGAGATCGGCGAGGCGTACCGCATCTTCAGCAACCGTCTCGACGGCGTGCTGAAGGTCGCCATCCGTCCGTAGTCGGGCCAGAAAGGAGCCCGATGCGAGCGTGGCACGTATGTCGCGCGGCGCAGCGGAGCACGATCCGGCGGATAGTTGCGGTCCCGACTCTCGGCACGACGGCGGCCGGCCTCGACCACGAACGCCGCCAACTGGATCCCGGAAGGA
>CAYYDA010000240.1:0-2687 GCA_964470495.1 uncultured Steroidobacteraceae bacterium
GATGAACCGCCTCATCCAGCTCCAGATGGAAGGCGCGGTCGGCTGAGCCGATGACCCTCACGCAGACCGCCTCGGCGCTCGACGCCGAAGCGATCGGGCGCATCAGCGACCTCCTCGATGAGCCCGACTGGCTACGCGCGCTGCGCGACCGGTGGTGGCTGCGCGTCTCGGAGACGCCACAGCCGACGGGACAGGAGGAGGAGTGGCGACGCACCTCCCTGGACGCGCTGCCGCGTGATGCCGAGCTGCTGCTCGATCCGCCGCAGCTCGAGATCTATCTCCCACCCGGCGCGGCCGAGGCCGGCGTCATCCTGACCGACCTGCGCACCGCGGTCCGGGAGCATCCTGAGCTGGTCGAGCGCTCGCTCGGGCAGGCCGACGGCCCGCGTTCGCACGCGCACTTCTGGGCCCTGGCACATGCGGCGTGGACCGGAGGCCTCTTCTGCCATGTGCCCCGCGGCGTGACCGTCGACGGCACGCTCGTCGCGCGCCAGACGCTGCCTCGCTCTGATGTGGCATTCCACCCCGTCACGCTCGTGCTCGCCGAGGAGGGGTCGAGCGTGACCCTGCTTGAGGAGATCGTCTCGCCGGACGGCGGCGCGGGCTGGTACGGAGGCATCGCCGAGGTTCACGCCGGGCAGGGATCGCGGGTTCGTTACGCAAACCTCCAGCAGCTCGGCGACGGCGCCTGGCGCGTGGGTGCGGAACGGGTCGTCGTGGGCCAGGACGCAATCGTCACGACGCTCAACGCCGAGGTGGGATCCAAGGTCACCAAGCTGGGGCTCGACGTGCTGATGAGCGGCAAGGGTGGCACATCGAAGGTGCTCGGCCTGCTCGCCGCCGGCGACGACCAGCAGATCGACATCAACACGGTCCAGGATCTCGCCGCCGATCACACGACGAGCGACCTGCTCTACCTCTCCGCGCTGTACGACCGCGCGCACGCCTCGTTCTACGGCATCACCAACGTTCGGCACGGCACGAGGCAGACGAGCAGCTACCAGGAATGTCGCAACCTGCTGCTCAGCCCGCACGCCGGCGCTGAGCCGATCCCGGTGCTCGAGATCGAGGCGAACGACATCCTGCGCTGCGGGCACGGTGCCACGGCCGGGGCCATCGATCCGACGATGCTCTTCTACGCCCAGGCACGCGGCCTCGACCCCGATGCTGCCGAGCGGATGATCGTGCGCGGCTTCTTCGAGCAGGTGGTTGCGAAGATCGAGGACGAGACCATTCGGGAACGGGTCCTCGCCGCGCTGGCGCGGCGTATCGGCTCCACAGGCGAGCAGGAGGCGGCCGCATGACCGCCCTCGAGCAGACCGCAAGCCGCTTCGTCACCGTCGCCCACGCAGGCGACGTCGAGCCGGGGACCGTCCGCGTGGTGGAGATCGACGGGCGCTCGCTGTGCATCGGCCTGACCGAAGACGGCGAATGGGGAGCCATCGACAACGTGTGCACCCACGACGGCGGCACGCTCGGCGAGGGCGAGCTCGACGACTCCGGGGTGGAGTGCCCGCGCCACGGCGGCCGGTTCGACCTGTTCACCGGCCGAGTCCTGGCGCTGCCGCCGGTGCGCCCGGTCAACGCCTACGAGACAGAGCTCGTCGGCGACGAGGTTCGGGTGAGGCTGGAGTAGGACCATGAAGATCAGCACGCGCACCGAGTACGGCATCCGCATCCTTGTCACCCTGGCAAGGGTCGACGACGATGAGGCCTGCCTGTCGCTGACGCAGATCGCGAAGCAAGAGAAGCTGCCGCACGCCTATCTCGAGCAGCTTGTGGGCGACCTGCGCCGGGCCGGCCTCGTCACCGCGACGCGCGGCCAGTCGGGCGGCTATCGGCTCGCGCGACCAGCGGCCGAGATCCCGATGACCGATGCCGTGCGCGCGCTCGAGGGTCCGCTGCTCGAGATGCCGTGCGCCGGCGCGGAGGACCTGGAGCACTGCGACCGGCCGCAGCCGTGCAGCGTGCACGAGGTCTTCCAGCGCGTCTACGAGTCGCTCAGCGGCTCCCTCGGCGGCATGAGCCTGGCCGAGGTGGCCGCCACCGCCGGCGGTCCGCCCTATCCCCCCGAGGTGCGCCGCCGCCGCATCGCGCTTCATTCAGCAATGACAGCCAAGACCACGCAGGAAGCAAGGAACGCATGACCGACGAACTCGTCATCTCCGGGCTCGAGGTGAGCATCGGCGAGAAGAAGATCCTCAAGGGGCTCGACCTGACCATTCGCCAGGGCGAGGTGCATGCCCTGATGGGCCCGAATGGCTCGGGCAAGACGAGCCTGGCCTATGCGCTCATGGGGCACCCGGACTACCACGTGGACGCCGGCACCATCACGTGGCGCGGGCAGAACCTGCTCGACGGCCCGACCCCGCTGGGCATGTCGCCCGACAAGCGGGCTCGGATGGGCCTGTTCCTGGCGTTCCAGTATCCGAGCGCCATCCCGGGCGTCACGGTCGCGAGCTTCCTGCGCAACATCTACAACGCGATCCATCACCCCAAGGCCCCTGACGAGTCGGGCGAGACCTCGATCAAGTACACCGGCATCCCGCTCGCGAAGTTCCGCAAGCTCATGGAGGAGAAGATGGCGCTCCTCCACATGGACCCTGGCTTCGCGACCCGCTACGTGAACGACGGCTTCTCCGGCGGGGAGAAGAAGCGGCTCGAGATGCTCCAGATGGCCATTGTCG
>CAYYDA010000241.1:0-2680 GCA_964470495.1 uncultured Steroidobacteraceae bacterium
AGCAGCGCTTCAAGGAGCTCAACGAGGCGTACCGCGTCCTGTCCGACCGGCAGCGCCGCAGCGCGTACGACATGTTCGGGCACGCCGGCGTCGACGGCGCGGCGGCAGGCGGCTTCGAGGGCTTCGGCGGCGGGTTCGGCCCGTTCGGCGACATCTTCGATGCCTTCTTCGGCGGCGCGCCGGCGGGAGCGCGCAGACGCGGGCGGGTGGTGGCCGGCGCAGACCTGCGCTATGACCTCACGATCGAATTCGCCGAGGCGGTATTCGGCGTCACCAAGTCGATCGGGTTCTCGACGCAGGTGATCTGCACGCATTGCGAGGGCGTCGGCGGAGAGCCGGGCACCGAGCCGGAGACTTGTCCGGAGTGCAACGGCTCCGGCGAGCAGCGGCGCGTGGCCCAGACGATCCTGGGCCAGATGGTGAACATCGTGGCCTGCAGTCGCTGCCGGGGCGAGGGACGGATCATCGCCACGCCGTGCGCCGTATGCGGCGGCGACGGTCGAGTGACCGAGGAGCGGACCCTCGACATCGCGATCCCGGCGGGCATCGACGATGGCCAGCGCATCGCGCTCGAGGCCCAGGGCGAGGCAGGTCCGCGAGGCGGCCCGAATGGCGACCTGTACGTGGCGGTCAAGATTCGCCCGCACCCGCATCTGCTGCGGCGCGGCACCGAGCTCTATCACGAGCTGCCGATCACCTACCCGCAGGCCGCACTCGGAGCCACGCTGACCGTCCCGACGGTCGAGGGCGAGGAAGAGGTGGTCGTTCCGGCCGGGGCGCAGTCCGGCCACGAGGTGCGGCTGCGCGGACTGGGCGTGCCGCGCCTGCGCGGCGCCGGGCGCGGCGACCTCCACGTGATCGTCAACGTCGTCGTGCCCTCGAGGCTCGGCAAGCGTGAGCGTGAGCTGCTGCGGGAGCTCGACGAGGTCAGCCAGCCGGCGGTCGTGCCCAAGGGCGGGACGTCGGTGTTCGACCGCTTCCGCGACCGGTTCTTCAGCTGAGTCTCGAGCCGATGCGCTGGCTCGAGCTGAGCGTCGAGGCCGATGCGGAGGCCGTCGAGGCCATCAGCGAGATCCTCGGGCGCGTCGCGGCCGGCACGGCCGTCCATCCGACCCGACTCCTGCGCGATCCGAACGACGAGCTCGCCGCTCGTGCCGACCCGACCGCACCGTTCGTCATCACGGCCCACGTGGCCGACGACCCCGAGTCCGCCGCGTCTGTCGAGTCGACCGAGCGCGCGCTGTGGCACCTCCAGGCATTCGGGCTGCGGCCGGTCGGCCCGCTGCGCGTCCGAGCGGTGGACGACGCCGGCTGGGCCGATGCCTGGAAGGAGCACTACGTCGCGCAGCGCATCGGGCGGGTGTTGATCGTCCCGTCGTGGGCTGAGGAGCCGCTGGGCGAGGGCGAGGTCGCCATCACCCTCGATCCCGGCATGGCGTTCGGGACGGGCCTGCACCCGACGACCCGCGGCTGCCTGGAGCTGCTCCAGGAGGTGGAGCCGATGCCACCCACCGTCCTCGACGTCGGCTGCGGCTCCGGCATCCTGGCGCTGGCGGCGCTGCGCCTCGGTGCGGGACGGGCGGTCGGGATCGACACCGACCCTCTGGCCGTCGCGGCCGCCCGCGAGAACGCGGCGCGCAACGGGCTGGCCGACTGGTTCGAGGCCCGCCAGGGCACGCTCCCGGCGAAGCCGGACGAGCGGCACGACCTCGTCCTCGCCAACCTGGTCGCGACAGTGCTGGTCGATCTCGCGCCGCGACTGGCGGCTCACCTCGCGCCGGGCGGGAAGCTCGTTGCGAGCGGCATCATCGAGCCGCGGGCCGCCGAGGTCGAGCGTGCGTTGCTGGCCGCCGGCCTCGAAATCCGGGAGCGCCGCGACGATGGTGAGTGGGTTTCGCTGCGTTTGGGGCACCGGACGTGACGCTCCATCGCTTCTTCGTCCCCGTCGAGGCCGTCGGCGACGAGCGGTTCGCCGTGCCCGCTTCCATCGAACGACAGGTGCGCTCCGTCCTGCGGCTGGGTGACGGGGACCGCGTGGTCCTCCTCACGGGCGACGGAAACGAGATGGTGTGTCGGCTTGATCGGGACCAATGCGTCGTCGAGGAGCGACGGCCATCACCCGGCGAGCCGACGCATCGGCTGACGGTGCTCCAGGCGCTCCTCAAGGGGGACGCGCTCGAGACGGTGATCCAGCACGGAACGGAGCTCGGCGTGGCGTCGTTTGGGCTCCTCGTCACCGAGCGCTGCGTTGCGCGCGAGATCAGTGACCGCAAGCTCGAGCGGCTGCGTGCAATTGCACGCGAGGCGGCCGAGCAGTCGGAGCGGGGTGTCGTCCCGCCGATCGAGGCGCCGGTGCCGTTTCGCGACGCCCTCGCGCCGGGATCAGTCCTGCTCTTCGAACGCAACGGCGGGGCTCGTCTGGGGGAGCTGGACCCGCCGCGCACGGTGATTATCGGTCCGGAGGGGGGATTCAGCCCGGCCGAGGTGCAGGCCGCCGTGGAATCCGGCGTACGGCTGGCGTGGCTCGGGCCGCGGATCCTGCGATCGGAGACGGTCGCGCTGGCCGCCGCCGCCGTCATCTTGTCGCGCACCGGCGACTTCGCCTAGGCTCCCGGCATGACCGACCGCGACCCCGACTGCCTGTTCTGCAGGATCGTGGCGGGCGAGATCCCGTCCGACC
>CAYYDA010000242.1:0-2660 GCA_964470495.1 uncultured Steroidobacteraceae bacterium
GGGCCCATCCGCCGCCTCGTTGGACGGGCGAAGACGCTCGTCGGGCTCGAGGCCCCCAAGCCGCGGGCCGGCCTGCGCGAGCTGCCGCTGGCTCTCCGTCACGGCGACGTCGCCGCCCTCTACCTCACTGCGGAGCTCGAGGCCGACCACCGCAGGGCGGGTGCCGCCGCGGTGACGGCCATGGACGGAGCCATCGCGGGGAACGACTGGTGGGCGGCAGACATCTGGGCCCACCGTGGCCTGTGGCATTTCGAGCAGGCCGAGCTGCCCCTCCAGGCGGCGCGCCAGGCGCGGCGCATCGGCGACCTGCGCTCGGCAGCGGGAGACCCCGACAGCGCGCGCCGCTACTATGCCGAGGCGATCGACGAGGCGCGTGACATCGGCGCCGAGCACGAGCAGGGCTTGGCCGCCCTCGGGCTGGGCCGGGCGCTCCTTGAGCTCGGCGAGGTGACGACCGGTCGGCGCCTCGCGGGCGCGGCCGAGACGCTGCTGGCGCGAGCCGGGGCGCCGGAGGTCGAGGTCGAGACCGCACGTCGGTTGCGCGGCTCGGAGCTCAAGGTCGGGGAGCAGGCGGAGGAACGGGAATGACGGCACGGCGTCGAATGCGAGTCGGGATCATCGGTGCGGGCGTGATGGCCGAGGCCATGATCGCCGGGCTGGTCGCCGACCGCGCCGTGACGCCCGAGCTGCTTGCCGCATCCCACCCTCGGCGCGAGCGGCGCGACGCGCTCGCCGACCGACACGGGATCCGATCCGTGGCAGCCAACCTCGACGCGTTGCCGGAGGCCGAGATCGTCGTCCTGGCCGTCAAGCCGCAGATGCTGACACGCGTCATGCGCGAGCTCCGCGGTCGTATCGGCGCAGAGCAGGTCGTCCTGTCGATCGTCGCCGGTGCCACGCTGCGCACGCTGGTCGACGGGCTGCAGCACGCCGCGGTCGTTCGGGCGATGCCGAACACACCGTCCCAGATCCGTCGCGGGATCAGCGTGTGGGCCGCGTCCGACGCGTGCAGCGCGCGGCAGCGCGACCTCGCCCGCGCCGTCCTGCGTGCCCTCGGCGACGAGCGTCAGGTGGCGGACGAGTCGTTCGTGGCCATGGCCACCGCGCTCTCCGGGACGGGACCGACGTACCTGTTCGCGGTGATGGAGGCGCTCATCGACGCCGGCGTGCATCTCGGCTTCCCGCGAGAGCTCGCGCACGACCTGGTCGTGGCCACGCTCGTCGGCTCCTCGGAGTATGCGCAGCAGTCGGAGATGCATCCCGCACAGCTGCGGAACGCGGTGACGTCCCCGGGCGGCACCAGCGCGGCCGCCATCTACGAGCTCGAGAAGGGCCGCATCCGCACCGTCTTCAGCGACGCCGTGTGGGCGGCGTACCGCCGCACCCTGGAGCTCGGCGAGCGTCTCGAGGCGGAGGTCGACCGCGAATAGTGTTCGCCATCATCATGGCCGGCGGGGCCGGCACCCGCCTGTGGCCGCTCTCGCGCCGTGAGACCCCGAAGCAGCTGCTCGCGCTGACCGGCGACACCAGCCTGCTCCAGCAGACGGTCTCCCGCCTCGGATCGATCCTCCAGCCGAAGGACATCTACGTCATCACCGGCGACGCGCAGGTGCGCGCGACGCGAAGCCAGCTGCCGCAGGTGCCGGAGGAGAACGTCCTCGGGGAGCCGCTGGCTCGCTCGACCGCGGTCGCCGCGGCGCTGGCCACGGTCCTCGCGCGGCGCGAGAGCGACGAGGTCGCGCTCGTCCTGCCGGCCGACCATTTCGTCGCCGACGAGGCAGCCTTCGCCGATGCGCTGCGCGACGCGGCCCACGTTGCCGAGCGCGGCTACCTCGTCACCCTCGGCGTGGTGCCGACGCATGCCGCCACCGGCTACGGCTACATCAAGGCGGCCGGCAGGCTCCATCCCAGCTCGCCGACCGCCCTCATCGAGCGCTTCGTCGAGAAGCCCGATGCGACGACGGCGGCAACGTTCCTCGAGGAGGGCGACTACTACTGGAACGCTGGCATCTTCGTCTGGCGCGGGTACTCGTTCCGCCAGGCGATCGACCGATTCCAGCCGGTGCTGGGCGACGCTATGGACCGCATCGCCGCGGTGCACCGCACCCCGGGCTGGATGAGCCAGGTTCGCGACATCCTGGAGCCGCTTCCCGCGATCACCCTGGACGTCGGGATTGCCGAGCCGGCCGCCGCGGAGGGGCGCATGGCCGTGGTGCCGCTGCGTGCCGGCTGGTCCGACATCGGCTCATGGTCCGCGCTGCTCGAGGCGCTCTCGACCGCTCGTGGCGGCGACCTCGTCGCCAGTGGCAACCATCTCGATCGCGACTCCCACCGCGTGCTCGTCCACGCTGGGGATCGCCTGGTCGTGACCGTGGGCCTCGAGGACCTCATCATCGTCGACACGCCCGACGCCCTGCTGGTCTGCCACCGAGACCGGGCGGAGGAGATCAAGCCGGTGCTCGATGAGATCGCCCGTACCGCGGGCGAGCGCTACCTCTGAGCTCGAAGGCGCGGCACGCGTGGCTCGCACGCTTCCTCGGCCGCGCCATGGCGTGGTACATCCGTCTGGTGGCCGCCACGTGTCGGGTGCGCGGGCCGGCCGTCACGCAGGACCAGGTGGTGCTCGCGTTCTGGCACGAGTACAACCTCGTGGCCGCCGT
>CAYYDA010000243.1:0-2642 GCA_964470495.1 uncultured Steroidobacteraceae bacterium
GAGGCGATGTCGACGCCGGTGTCGGCGAGGAGCGCGTTGACCGCGTCGACGTAGGCTCCGACGGAGGCCTCGAGCACGTTCTCGCTCACGTAGCGGCCGGGGTACAGGGGTCCGTCCGCATCGGCACGGGAACGGATCGAGAGCGAGACGGAGGCGGTTGCCTCATGGCCGGGAGCGGAGGCGTGCACGTCGTAGGTGGCCAGGGAGATGCCCTCGCCCAACAGCGGCGCCAGCGCATCGTCGACGGCGCGCATGAGCGCGTCCACCGCGCCGTTGCCATCGGCATGGGCGCGCCAGCGGTGGCCGCCGCCGTGGAGCACCAACGCCGCGCGGCTCCCCCGCTCGGAGCCGCTGGTCGCCGACCAGCGCTCGATGCTCAGGCCTTCGCCGGCTGCTGGAGTGGAGTCGGGCTGCGAGACGGTCATCGGTTCGGGTTCTCCTTGGATGCCTGGAGCCGCATGCGCGGCACGAATCAGATCGGGGTGAGCCAGTGCGCGTATCGCTCGTCGCTGCCGCGCACCGCCGCGAAGTAGCGGCCCTGGATGTCGAGTGAGATCGGGAACTCGCCGCTGCCGACGGGACGTTCGTCGATCGACGACACCGGGGCCACCTGGACGCCGGTGCCGGTCAGGAAGACCTCGTCGGCCAGGTACAGCTCCGAGCGGTCGATGCGGCGCTCGACGACCTCGAGGCCGGCATCGGCCGCGATCCGCATGATCGCGGAGCGCGTGATGCCGGCCAGGACGTCATCGGTCAGGGGTGGCGTGGCGACCTCGCGACCGGACACCACGAACAGGTTCGCGGCCGATGCCTCGGCCACGTGCCCGTCGCCGGTTAGCAGGATCGCGTCGTCGTAGCCGGCGGCATGGGCGTCCTCGGCCGCGAAGGCGGCGTTGACGTACGAGCCGCTGATCTTGCCGCGAGCGGGGATTGCGTTGTCGCTGACGCGCTGCCAGCCCGAGACGGTGAGGCGGATGCCACCGGTCGGCAGGTAGTCGCCGAGCGGGATGGTGAAGATCCCGATCCGGTCGTCGAGCCCGGTGAGCTTGACGCGGATCGAGCGCGCGGACTTGTACACGAGGGGTCGGATGTACGCGTCGCCGTCGTGGGCGTTGCGGCGCAGGAGATCGCGCGTGATCTCGACCAGGTCGGCCGCCGACTCAGGGACCGATGCGCGCAGCAGGCGCGCGTTGCGCAGCATCCGCTCGTAGTGCTCGCGCGCGAACAGGATGGCGGTGCTCCCGTCGTCCTGCCTGTAGGCGCGGATTCCCTCGAACACGGCCGTGCCGTAGTTGAAGGTGTGGGTTGCGATGCTCACCTTCGCCTCGCCGATGGGCACGACCTCGCCCTCGAAGTAGGCAAAGGCGCCGATGTCGGCCGGGGCGGACGCCGGTCGCGGCTCGACGGCGGTCACGATGCCTCTCCCGCAGCCGCCGGCGTGCGCCGATGCGCCGCGTGCGATGAGCTTCGCTCGTCCCGGCGCTCCGGCCTCGCGTCGAGGCGCCAGATGGCGAACTCGAACGAGTCGTGGAGGGCGGCGACCGAAGCCGCGATGATGTTCGCGTCGGCGCCGGCCGTGAGCCAGGTCCCGGTCTCGTGGCCGGTCTCGATGATGACCCGCGTGCGTGCGGCGGTGGCCGCATCACCGTCGAGGATGCGGACCTTGTAGTCCACGAGATGCACCTCGTCCAGGGCGGGATAGAACGCCCCGAGCGCCTTGCGCATCGCAAGGTCGAGCGCGTTGACTGGGCCGTTGCCGTCGGCGGCGGTGTGCAGGACCTCGCCGTCGACCTCGACCTTGACGCTCGCCTCGGCTCGCGGCGAGGCCCCGTTGCGCCGCTCCACGATCACGGTGAAGTCGACGATCCGGAACGGCGCCACGTAGTCGGCACGGCGTCGCCGCACCAGGAGCTCGAAGGACGCATCGGCGCCCTCGAAACTGGCGCCCTCCGATTCGAGCTGCTTCACGACGCGTGAAAGCTCGGCCGGGTCCATGCCCTCCGTGGCGAGCGGGCCCAGCTGGCGCACCCGCCACGCGGCGTTGGCGCGGCCTCCGAGCTCGCTCACGACAAGGCGCGAGGTGCCGCCGACGATGAGCGGATCGACATGCTGGTAGGCCTGCTCGACGCGCGCGGTGGCCGCCCCATGCACCCCGCCCTTGTGCGCGAAGGCGCTGGTGCCGACGTACGGCTGGTGGGCATCGGGCGCGATGTTCGCCACCTCGGCGACGAAGCGGGAGAGCTCCGGCAGATGCGTCAGGTCATCGCCGCCCGGCACGGTCTCGAGGCCCAGCTTGAGCGCCAGATTGGCCCAGATGGTGACGAGGTTGGCGTTGCCGCAGCGCTCGCCATAGCCGTTGATGGTTCCCTGGACGTGGCGAGCACCGGCCTGGACGGCAGCGAGGGAGTTAGCCACCGCCAGGCCGGCGTCGTCATGAACGTGGATGCCGAGCGTCACGCCCGTTCCGAGCTCAGCACCCACGCTCCGCGTCATGGCAGCCACCTCGTCGGTGAGGCAGCCGCCGTTGGTATCGCACAGCACCACCGTGGTCGCGCCCGCCTCGACGGCTGCGCGCAGGGTGGCGATGGCGTAGGCCGCATCGGCCTTGTATCCGTCGAAGAAGTGCTCGGCGTCGTACACGA
>CAYYDA010000244.1:0-2631 GCA_964470495.1 uncultured Steroidobacteraceae bacterium
GGTCGCGAGCGCGACGGCGAGCACGTGGTGCGGGAGCCACGTCCCGAGCGCGAGCCGCGCGAGCCACGAGGCGAGCGCACCGGCCGGGAGCCGGCCCCGTTCGTCTCCGGCAAGCCGGTCGAGGAGCTGTCCGAGACCGAGCGCTCGACGCTCGAGACGGCGCAGACCGTGCTGACCGAGATGCTCAAGCTCATGGGGCTGAGCGCCAGCGTGGAGATTGCCAGCGGTGGCGAGACGGCCCGTCTCAACGTGCGTGGCGACGACCTTGGCGTGCTCATCGGCCGACGCGGCGAGAAGCTGGCCAGCCTCCAGCACCTCGTCAACCTGATCGTCGGGCGCCGCGAGGGTCAGCGACATCGCATCGCCGTCGACGTCGAGAACTACCGAGGCCGCCGCGAGGAGCAGCTGCGCGATGTGGCCGATCGGGCCGCCAAGCGCGTGATCCAGACCGGCAAGATCATCCAGCTCGAGGCCATGCCGGCGATCGAGCGCCGTGTGGTCCACATGGCGCTGCTCGAGAACCCTCGCATCCGGACGCAGAGCGTCGGTGTCGAGCCGAACCGCCGGATCGTGGTGCTCCCAGCGGTCAAGGAGTAGCGCCGGGCGCCGCGGGGACGGCACGTGGACATCGTGGCGTGCGCCGTCGGCCGCATCGCGCCCGACGGTCCGTGGGTGGGCTTCGCGCCGACGCTGGACGATACGTACGCCCTGGTCGTCGGCGAACTGGCCGACGGTCCGCGACAGGTCGAGGCCGATGCGGACGACCTGCTCTCGCTGGCCCTCGCCTATTTCGAGGAGACGCTCGATCCGCCACCGGACGAGCTGGCTGCCACCCACGGTGACATCGGCGCGCTCGTTCGCCACGTGGCTGAGCACGAGCCGGATCCTGAACGCCGCCGCCTCTTGGGCGAGGCGGTCGACGCGGTGGACGACGGGCTGGCAGCCGATGCCACCATTGCCCGGCTAACGAGGGCGCTCGGCGACGGAGCGGACGCGACGTCGCGCATCCGCCGCCGGGTCAGCTACCTGATGGGGCGTTCCTGATTCGAGATCAGGGATTCGGGCGATCCTCCCGGTCGGTGGACTCGCTCGAGTCGTAGGTCCGGGGCGCCTCTGCGGGTGGCGACGCCGTATCGACGGATGAGTCCAACGGGCGCTCCGCCGGCGGTGCATCGGTGGAGACAGATGAGGCCGGAGGCGGCGTGCCGGACGCCGACGGCGCCGTGCCGAGCTGGAACTTGCCACCCTCCGCCTGGAACTCCTGCCAGCCGCCCCAGCCCATCATCAGTCCGCCGGCGATGCCGAGGACCAGGCCCACGAGCGGGAGCAGGACGAGCCCGGCGTAGGCGCCGAGCAGGCCGAGGAATGCCAGAAGACCGAATAGTCCGAGGACGGCGCCGATCGCGGCGACCCCGCCGACGACGAGCATGAGCGAACCCTTCGAGCCGGGGAGGGCCGTCTGGGGCGACCACGTCGGCAGGAAGAGGATGACGATCATGGCGATCGCCAGCAGGAACGTGAGCCAGAGGCCGCCGGCACCGCCGGTGTAGCCGAAGATCGTGAGAATCGTGCCCACGATCGAGGCGATCGCTCCCCAAAACGCGAGCCTCTCGTTTGAGTTGAGCTTGCTGAGATCCATACCCTCGCCGACCCTCCTAAGGTCTTTCCGAAACGGGCTGCCCTACGGGCAGGTCCGCTCGGGACGGTAACACACGCCGCCAACGAAACGGCGATGAAATCGAGGGCCTTGACTCAGCTTTGAGGCTTGGCGACGGTCGCGGCGGCGCGCTGGCCGAACAGCGGGCGGGAGCCCCAGCGCGCGTTGACGAGCGCGATGCCGCCGATCACGAGCGCCGTCCCGATGAGCAGGCTCGCGTCGATCCTCTCCGACAGCACGACCGCCCCGAGCACGATGCCGAAGACCGGCAGCAGGTACGCGACCATCGAGGTCCGCGTGGCGCCCCATCGGCCGAGGAGGCGGAAGAAGAGCAGGTACGCGGCACCGGAGCCCAGGAGGCCGAGCCAGACGATGGCCAGGATGGCGTCCGGGCGCATCGGTATGCTCAGCGGCTGCTCGAAGATGAGCGCCAATACGCCGACCATGACGAGGGCGAATCCGACCTGGAAGACCGCGGGGATCATCGGCCGCAGGCCATGGATCATGCGCCTGGCGTAGACGCCACCGATCGCATACGACAGCGACGACCCGATCAGGGCCAGTTTGGCCGCCAGGTCGCCGCCGATGAGGTCGGCCGGATCGAAGCCGACCAGGATGGCGACGCCGATGAAGCCGAGCGCGAGGCCGGTCAGCCGGTTGACGCTGATCGGCTCGTCGCGGAGGAAGAACGCGGCGATCACGATCACGAAGAGCGGCACCGACCCGTTCAGTACCGAGGCCAGCGTCGAGTCGACGCTCTGCTCCGCCCACGTGATGAGCGAGAACGGGATCGCGACGCTGAAGGCCGCCATAACCAGGAGGTGTCCGTACACACGGGCGCTGCGCGGCAGCTGCTCCTGCGCCGCGGCCACGACCACGGCGAGCAGCGCGAACCCGACCAGGAGCCGCAGCGTGACCAGCGTGAACGGCTGGAGCCCGGCATCGACGCCGATCTTGATGAACAGGTAGCTGCT
>CAYYDA010000245.1:0-2627 GCA_964470495.1 uncultured Steroidobacteraceae bacterium
CCGCGTCAGGTTCGTCGCCCGAACAGGCCGCGGCGCTGGCGCTGGCGCACCGGTGCGGCTTCGGGCCGCTCGATGCCGATGGCCGCCCGGGCGACCTGGCGCAGCGCCAGCGCCGCCGGCGACGCAGGACGGCTGATGACGAGGGGCACCCCCTCGTTGACCGATCGGATCATCTCGACCCCGGTGTAAGGGATCTCGGCCGCCGGCTTGGTGCGCAGCAGGTTCTCCACGTCTCGGGTCTTGAGCAACTCCTTGGGGAAGACGTGGTTGACCACGAGCACCGCTCGCGACTGGAGCGGCGTCGTCTCCGCCAGGAACGCCATCAGCAGGCTCATCGCGCGGAGGGCGGCGATCTCCGGAAAGAGGACGAAGACGTGCGCGTCGGCCTGCTCGAGCACCCAGATCGCGCGGGGATCCAGGCGTGAGCCGAGGTCGACGATGATGTGGTCGAACCACGGGCGGAGCAGCTCGACGATCTGCTGGAGGTGATCGCGCGTCACGCGGAAATCGGCCTCCGGTCGGGTCGGGGCCGCCAGGATGGTGAGCCCGGACGAGTGGCTCGTCATGTACGTCCGCGCCAGCTCCGGATCGGCGAGCGCCTGCTCATCGGCGGCCAGGCGGCCTATGTCATAGCGCGGCACGAGGTTGAGATGTGTCGCCACCTGGCCGAACTGCAGGTCCAGGTCAATGAGCAGGACGCGCGACGTCGGCACGGGAATCTCGAGCCTTGGTCGGTGTCCCGGCGGCAACGCACCACCGCCTGCCAGCAGCACGGCCGTGTTCACTGCCAGCGACGTGGTGCCGACGCCGCCCTTCGGACTGAAGAAGGCGATCAGCTCGGCGCTGCCCGAGTCTGCCGCGGCCTCGGGTCGGATCTTGCCGCCGCGGATGAGCTGAGCCATCACCCGACCCTCGAGCTCGCTCTGCGAGAACTCGCCGTCGATGACATCGTCGGCGCCGGCCTCGAGGAAGGCGATCCGGGCCTCGACGTCGTGTGCCGGCGCCACGACCAGGATCGGCGTCACGGCGCCGGGGCGCGCGGCCCGCAGGGTCGAGATCGCACCGGAGGCCGCCAGGCCCTCGGCCACGATGAGGTCGAACGCGTCGGCTCGCAGCACCGCCACGCCATCGGCGGGAGAACCGACCGAGGAGCACGCATAGCCGACATTGCGCAGGGTCGACTCGAGCTCGGCGCGCAGCGCGTTGTTGCGAGCGACGATGAGGATGGGATTCGGCGGCATTGCACTCGGGAAGGTGGTTGGTCGCAGGCGCGAGTATACGGGCCATCGGCGCGTTGCCACGAGGCGTCGATGGCGGCTATACTGCGCGTGCGCCTCCCGATTGGGGAGGCGTGGTTCATGTGTCTGACATCACGTCCGATTGGGCCCCTTTCTGCCGCGTCGACGGCCCCGCCGAAGACGCCGCATACCCATAGAGAGGAGAGCGACGCTCGCATGCGACGTTACGAACTCATGCTCCTGCTGCGCCCCGACCTGGAGGACGACAAGCTCCAGGCCGCGGTCGAGAAGGTCACGCGCGCCATCGTCAACGGCGGGGGCAGCCTCAGCAAGGTCTCGCCGTGGGGCAAGCGACGACTCGCGTACGACATCAAGCACCATCGCGAGGCGAGCTACTTCCTGATTCACTTCGATATCGAGCCCGGGCAGGTGCGCGAGATCGACCGCGGGATGCTGATCAGCGAGGAGATCCTGCGTCACCTCGTGACCGTGCTCGAGGACCGTGGACCGGCCGATGAGCTCGCGCCGGCCGCTGCCGCCCGCTCAACCGGCGAGGACGACGCCTTCGAGGCAGGTGCGCCGATGTCGGACGCATACGACGGCCCCCCGCTCGCAGCGGCGACCGCCATCGATACCCTCGAACGGCCGGCCGCCGATGACGAGTCGAACGACGACACGAGTAACGACAGTTCGGACGATGGAGGGGAAGACGAGGTCGACGCAGCGCCGACCGACGAGGAGCCGGCGGCGGTTGACGCCCGCGCCGAGAAGGAGCCGACATGACACTCAACAAGATGATGATCATCGGCAACCTCGGCGCCGATCCGGAGCTCCGCTACACCCCAGGCGGCAAGGCCGTGACCGACCTGCGAGTCGCGGTCAATGACAACCGCAAGGGCCCTGACGGCGAATGGATCGAGGAAACCCTGTGGTTCCGCGTCAGCGTCTGGGAGCAGGCCGCCGAGCGCCTGGCCGAGCAGCTGCGCAAGGGCAACAAGATCTACGCGGAGGGTCAGCTTCGAGCCCGCGAGTACGAGGCACGTGATGGCCAGAAGCGGACGTCGCTCGAGCTCGCGTTCGCCCGCGTCGTGAACCTGGAGCGTCGCCCGCGTGACGAGGAAGGCGGCTCGAGCGGCGGAGGCGGCGCCTACGACGACGCGCCGCCCCAGGTGCGCCCGCGTGGCGCCGGCCAGGCGGAGCCCCAGACCCAGCGTTCCTCGGCGCCCGGCGCCGAGATGGACGTCGACGACATTCCCTTCTAGACACACGAGATCCACGAGGACCGATACCGACCATGGCCAGCCCCCGTTCCCGTCGCGAGTCGGCGGACTACTACCGCGATCGGCGCCGCCGCAAGGTCTGCAACTTCTGCGTCGACAAGGCCGAGAG
>CAYYDA010000246.1:0-2610 GCA_964470495.1 uncultured Steroidobacteraceae bacterium
GACAGCGGATGCGTCCCTCCGGGCCGGGGAGTGGGAGCGCGGCCGCTACACCGGGCGCGAGCTGCGCGGCAAGACGCTCGGGCTGGTCGGGCTCGGCAAGATCGGCAAGGCGGTGGCCCGTCGCGCGGCCGGCTTCGAGATGCGGGTCATCACCAGCGACCCGTACCTGACCGAGGACCAGGCGTCGGAGTTCGGCGCGAAGCTGGTCGGACTGGCGGAGCTGCTGCATCGGTCGGACGTCATCAGCGTCCACACGCCGCTGACGGCGCAGACGCGCGGCCTCGTAGGTCGGGCGCAGCTCGAGGCCACCAAGCCGGGTGCGTTCGTCCTCAACGTCGCTCGCGGCGGGATCGTCGACGAATCGGCGCTCGCCGACGCGCTCGCGTCGGGGCACCTGGGCGGCGCCGCCGTGGACGTCTACTCGGCCGAGCCGATGGCGCCCGACAACCCGCTGCGCGGCGCACCAAACCTGGTCCTGACCCCGCACCTCGGGGCATCCACGGCCGAGGCCCAGGACCGGGTGGCGGTCGAGATGGCCGAGCAGGTGCTCATGGCCCTCTCGGGCGTCACGCCACCGTACGCCGTCAACGCGCCGTCGGTGGGGCCGGACACCGCGCCTCGCCTGCGCCCGTACGTCGAGCTCGGCCGCCGATTGGCCGTCCTCGCCCGCCAGCTGGCGCCGGGTGCCTTCGATGCGCTCGCGCTGACGTATGCCGGCGAGATCGCGGCGGGCGAGTGTGCGCCGATCCGCACTGCCGCGGTGGCGGGCATCCTCGAGGCTGTCACCGACCAGCGCGTCAATGCGGTGAATGCCGACCTCGTCGCGCACGAGCGCGGCCTGACCGTCCGCGAGACGCGGACGGCATCGTCGGAGCCGTGGGCGTCGCTCGTCGAGCTGGCGGTCGGCCCGTCTGACGGTCCCGCCATCCTCACGCTGGCCGGCTCGACGGCCCACGGCCGGCCTCACCTCGCCCGGTTGAACGGCTTCGCGATCGACGCGGAGCTGGCCGGGCTCATGCTCGTCACGCGTCACCACGACCGACCGGGGATCGTGGGTGCGGTGGGCACCATCCTGGCCGAGGCCGGCATCAATATCTCGTCGCTCGAGCTTTCGCGCCTCTCGGAGCGAGGCGAGGCGATGATGTTCGTCTCGGTCGACGATCCCCTGGACGAGGCCGTGCAGGGGCGGCTTCGCGCAACCGACGGCATCATCGAGGCGCGGGTGATCGAGCTGCCGCAGCTCTAACCACCTCGGACGTCCTTCTGGGCTTGGCCCTGCTGCTATCACACACTTGGCGTGACATCGTGTGCCACGTTGGCAAGTGCGAACGTGCGGGCCGCCTAGAGGTCGTCAACGCCCTCGATCCGTCGGATCCGCCGCTCGCGGAACATCGGGATGCGCCGGCTGATCTCCTGGCCCGCCGGCCGGGCGTAACCGGAGTACTCCTCCAGGAGCCGGCAGACCAGGGCATTGACCGAGGTCCCTTCGACCACGGCGCGGCCTCGCGCATAGTTCAGCGTGAGATCGTCGACACGGAACGTGACGTTGATCAGGCGCGGGTCGCGGATCGGCCCCGGCACCCCCGGCGGCAGCCCGGTGCGACGGGTGACACCGTGCAGCACGTTGTCACGCCAGGTCTCTGATGGCGGCGGCGTCCCTGGAAGGGAGCCAGGCGTTGCGTCCATCGGTCAATCCTGCGCCCGGGCCGCTTATCGGCCGGTTACCGCATGCTTACTGTTGGGCGGATGTGGACAACCGGCCGCACCACGTGGGATTTCGTGGACAAAGGGGCTTGTCCCCGGACCCAATCGAACGGAAGATGTGGTCGTCCCGAAGGGGCAGCTGGCCGATCTGAGATCACCTCAACGGTCGCCGCGGTTCCTTCGGGATTTTCATGTCCGCGGCGGCGTCTGGTACGATGGCCGCCCTTCGGTCGGGGCGTGGCGCAGTAGGTAGCGCGCGTCGTTCGGGACGACGAGGTCGGAGGTTCGAGTCCTCTCGCCCCGACCAGTACCAAATCCTCGCTCTTCTTCGCCGCCGTGCCGAGCAGCCACGCGTGCTCCGCGCGAGGGTAGACGGCAACCACCTTGGGACTCCACAGGTCGAGGCGATCGAAGATCTCGCGCGCCGCTTCTTCGCGCAGCTCGTCGGGGACGTCCGGATCGCGCCACAACGCACCAAACGCCTCGAGGTAGCCGCGCGCTTGGCGCAGGGCGCTCTCATGGGGCTGGTGGGGGAGCGGGGCCGCCCCCGCCGCCGTGGCGCGTCCGGCGCTCGGCGCGCACCTGCTGGACCCGCTCGAACAGCAGCGGGTCGATCGGCGCCGCGAACTTTGCCGTTCGCTCCTCCTCATCGGGCTTGCCCTTGTGGCGGATGGCGCGCCCGGCATACAGCGGGTTGGCCAGAATCTCCTCGACTCGGAACTCGGACAGGCCGAACTCGTCACCGAGCGAGTAGTCCGACTCGGTACCGGTCGCGTAGCGGGTGAACAACTGGCGAACGGTGTCAAGGTCGGCTCCCTCGACCGGCGCGAGCAGCTGATGCGGGCCGACCCGTGATCGTCGCGGCACGGTACCCGCTGGGCGCCGGGCGGGCGGCGGCCGCTCGCG
>CAYYDA010000247.1:0-2553 GCA_964470495.1 uncultured Steroidobacteraceae bacterium
ACTGGGAGAAGGACCAGGGCAACCTGGAGCTCTACTTCACCGCGCCGATGCACCTGATGAGCATCTTGGCCGGCATGGCCATCGGCGGGCTGGTGATGACGAGCTCGCGCGCCCTGGCCGTCATCGGCATCGGCTCAGTCCTGTACGGCGTGACCTACGACGTCCAGCAACCGTTCCTGCTGGCCGGGGTCTTCCTGCTCACCATGGTCCCGCTGTACGGGATGGGGATGCTCTTCGCGTCCCTCTTCCTGCTGTGGGGCCGCGAGGCATTTCACCTCGCCCAGCTCCTGCAGGAGCCGATCTACTTCCTGGGCGGCGTCAACTTCCCGCTGCGCGCGATCGGGCCGATCGCCGGCGTCGTGATCGCGACCCTGCCGCTCGGTGTGGGGCTCGACGCGATGCGCCAGCTCGCCTTCGTGGAGAGCGGCGTCCAGGGAGTACTGCCGGTCGGGGCGGAGGTCGTGATCCTCGCCGTGATGGGGGCCGTCTTCCTCGTCGGCGCCCGACTGGCGCTCGGCTACCTCGAGCGGCTGGGCCGGCGCGAGGGTCGGCTCACGCTGCGATGGCAGTGACCGGCCGATCGGCCGCTGTGCGCGGCATGACCCTGGCGGATGCGTGGCGCAGCTTTCGCACGGCCATCGGCCTCGGGTGGGCGATCGAGTCGAACTGGTCCGATCCGCTCCTGTTTGCCATCTACACCGTGGCCAAGCCGCTCGCGGCGGCCGGGATCCTGATCGTCATGTTCCAGGTCATCACCCAGGGGCGGAATCCTGAGTTCCTCCAGTTCCTGATCGTCGGCAGCGCGCTGTGGAACGTCGTCTTCGGCGTCATGGCCGGCCTGGTGCAGTCGATCCTCGAGGACCGCGAGCGCTATCGGATGATCAAGTACGTCGTCGTGACCCCGACGTCGCTCTTTCCGTTCCTGCTCGGCCGGTCACTGGCGCGGGTGCTGGTCTCCTTCGTCGCTGTGGTGTTGACGCTGCTCGTCGGTGTGATCTTCATGGGCGTCGACCTGCGACCGAACCTGCTGATCCTCGTTCCGGCAACGATCCTCGGCGTGCTCGCGGTCATCGGGCTCGGCATCTTCATGGCCGGCTGGTGCCTCCAGCTGCGCCAGGAGGCATGGTCATACCCCGAGGCCATCGCCGGCGCGCTCTACCTCGTGTCGGGCGCCATCTTCCCCATCGACGTCCTGCCGAGCGTCCTCCACCCGATCGCGTATGCCTCGCCCACGACGTGGTGGCTCGAAGCGTCGCGTCGCGGGCTGCTGGGGCATGGCTCGCCGGGCGTGATCGGCGGGTTCTCCGATGGGCTCGTCATGCTCTTCCTGGTGGTCAGCACCGCGATCACGATTCCCCTGGCCCTCGCCGCCTTCGGCTGGTTCATGCGCCGCGCCCGCCAGGCGGGGCTCCTCGACATGGTGACGGGCAGCTAGCTCAGCGCACGTACTCTTCGTAGTCCGTGACTACGAAGGTGCTCTCGCACCGCTCGATCCGCTCGGGAACGCAGGACGCCGCGGTCGGATCCGCGAACCGGCCGACGAACACAAGCTGCTGGCCGCGGAGGTTCGGCCCGCCGGACACGGCGCGCGAGGGAAAGGGACGGCCCTGCGGCGCCGCCAGCCGCAGGCCATCGCGCAGGAGCTCCTCCTGGGTGACGTCTGGGGCCGGCTGTTCGGGGAGCAGGACCCGCAGAGGGCAATCGCGCTGAAGCCAGGCAACGGACGCATCGGCCCCGCCGGAATCTCCCGAGCAGTCGCCATCGAGCTCGGCGTACCAGCCAGCGACATGGAGCTCCTCGCTCCCCCATTGGTCGGCGGGCGATCCCTCCGCCAGGACCTCCTCCACCGTCAGGGGATCGACCTCAGGCCTGGTGCCGCCCAACGACCCGATGACGAGCAGGATGAAGACGAACGCGCCGAGCCCAGCGACGGCCAGGAGGCCGAGGCGCACCTCGCGCGTCAAATGCCGACCTCCGTCCATCGGTCCCGCAGGAGCCCGATCCCCCGCCGCCACAGCTCCACCCGGGCGGGATCGTTCAGCCAGGTCGACGCACCCGAGGGATGGGGCAGGCACAGGACCGATGCCCCAGGCACCGCCTCCCACGACAGCTCCCTCCCAACAAGCTCGTCCAGCCTGGCGCCCGGACCGAAGGCGAACTTGTGCGCCAGCCCGCCGACGAGCAGCACCAGCCGAGGGCGGACGATCCGCAGCTCCTCGCGCAGGAACGGGGTCCAGCGCGCGCTCTCCTCCCGCGACGGCGGCTTGTCGACCGACGATCCCGGCGCCCTCCCCGGGTAGCACTTCCCGATGCTCGTCACGTACCAGCGATTCCGGAAGTCGCCGACGCCGACGCCGGCAGCGGCGAGCCAGCCGGCCAGCCGCTTTCCGGCGTCCCACGCGAAGGGGAGGCCGGTCTCGATCTCGCGCCAGCCGGGCGCCTGCCCGATGAGCATGGCGCGCTCGGTGCCGTCTCCCGACAGGACCGGGCTCGCCCCGTCGGCGCATGGCGGCATCGAGTCCTGGAGCGCCCGCAGCTCAGTGCCGGGCGCGG
>CAYYDA010000248.1:0-2544 GCA_964470495.1 uncultured Steroidobacteraceae bacterium
TTCGAACCGGCCCTTGCGCATCGTCATCGCGCCGGTGAACGAGCCCTTCTCGTGGCCGAACAGCTCGGTCTCGAGGAGCGTCTCCGGCAACGCGGCACAGCTCACCTTCACCAGCGGGTGCGGGTTGCGCTTGCTTGCCCGATGCAGCGCCTCGGCGATCAGCTCCTTGCCCGTTCCCGACTCCCCGGTGATCAGCACCGTGGCGTCCGAGGGAGCCACCTTGCCGATGAGCTTGTAGACCTCGAGCATCGGCTTCGATGAGCCCACGATCCGCTCACGCTCGGCCGCGCTCTTGCCGAGCTCCAGGCGCAGCGCGCTGACCTCGTTCGACATATCGGCGTGCTCGAACACCCGGCGCAGGGTGGCCAGCAGGTCATCGATCTCGAACGGCTTGGTGACGTAGTCGTAGGCGCCGTTCTCCATTGCCTTGATGGCCGTTGAGGAGCCGCTGAAGGCGGTCATCACGATCACCTCGAGCTCGCTGTGCTCCCGCTTGAGCTGGCGCAGCACGGCGATGCCGTCCTGGTCGGGCAGCTTGACGTCCATCATCACGAGGTCGGGCAGGTCCTTGCCCACCTCGGCCACTGCCTCCGCGCCGGACTTCGCGGTGCGCACCTTGTAGCCCGCCTCCTTGAGAAGGTCGGTGAGGAGCTCGCGGATCTCGGCCTCGTCGTCGACGACGAGCACGGATCGCTGGGGTTCGGCCAAGTTCAGGATCCCTCCGCAGTGGCTGGGCAGCCAACAGGCTCGATCGCAGAGTGTGCGCGCTTCCCCCGCAGGGGCCCCTCAGTCAGCAGCGCCCGACCAGTATAGACACGTCGTCCGGAATCCGTACATTCCGGCAAGATTTCCGCTTTACGGGGCCGCCGAAGCAGAAGGCGACGCGGAGGCAGAGCCGGACGGAGAGACCGATGGCGACGTCGACTCGGACGGAGGGGCCGATGCGGACGGCGAGGCCTCCGCAGAGCTCGAGGCCGGGAGCGACGGGAGCGGCACGGGTGTCGGGTCCGGGACGAAGCGGGACGGGACGCCGAGGATCGAGAGCACGATCACCAGGACGAATATGCCTGCGATCGTGAGGATCCACGGCCGGGCGAGCCGGTCCTCGCGCGAGGGAAGCGCGCCGCGGTAGCCGGGCTCGGGGCTCGTGTTCTGGCTCGTCATCCTTCGAATCGGTCTCCAGGTGGTTCGGGTCGTGATGGTGTCGTCCGGGCCGCGAGATCGGAAAGCGTCGCCGTTGCTCCGGACGCGCTGGTTCGGAGGCGAGCCTCCGCATCGGCGATGGACCGGCGCGAGTCCGCCACTCGCTCACGCCCGTGCCTCACCGACCGCGCGGAGCTCACAGCGAGCGTCCAGGCCAGGAGCGCCAGCGAACCGATGACCAGCAGGCCGAGGATCACGACCGCCAGGTCGAGAATCAGTCCCACGGCGCGCGAAGGGTAGCAGATCGTCCGACGGGCATGATCAGCGAGCCGTCCGCATCGACGGTACGAGGAGCCCGATCAAGCCGGCCGCGGCGCAGATGGCACCACTGAGGCTGAGCACGAGCGCGGGTCCGACGACCCCGGCCAGGTAGCCGGACAGGCCCATCGAGGCGGCAATGGACCCGAAAACGAGCGCCTGGCGGCTCGACACCACGCGGCCCATCAGGCGCTGCGGCGTCCGCTGCTGGAAGAGTGTCACGGTGGGGATGATGAAGAGCATGTTGAAGGCGCCGGTGAAGAAGAAGGCGATCATCGCCAGCAGCGGATGCGTCGTAAGGCCGGCCGCCACGAGCGATAGCCCCATGCCGATGAACCCCGCGATCACCAGAGTGCCCTTCGGCCACCGCTCGCCGATGGCCCCGACCGCGATTCCGGCAACCACGCTCCCCACCGCGATTGCCGTCAGCACCAGCGAGTAGACCTGCTCGAAGCTCAGGCTCCCACGGTCGACCACGTCCTTGGCGTAGAGCAGGCTGACGACGATCTCCGCGCCGACGGCAACCTGCGCCATCGTCGACAGGAGCGTGTTCGAGCGCAGCGCGTGCTCGTTCCACAGGAACGCGAATCCCTCGCGCATCTCGCGCGAGACCGCACCGACCGAGATCCGCTCCTGCGGCTCCTCCACCTGGCGCGGCACGAGCATTGCCCAGATCAGGACGGCCGAGACCACGTACGTGCCGGCGTCGAGCACGAACGCGGCGCCGATGACGGAGGACAGGGCCGTCACGATAAGCCCCGCGACCGGGAAGCCGATCAGGTCGGCCGCGGTCTCCGGCACCGACATCGCCGAGTTTGCCGCCACCAGGTCCCGCTCCTTCACGATGGCGGGCAGCACCGCCGTCTTGGCCGGCCGGAACAGGAGCGTGACGGTCGAGATCAGGAAGGCCGTGAGGTACACGAGCCCGATGTGGATCTCGAACGCGAACGGCACCGCCAGGACGAGCACCGCGCGGACGAGGTCGCACGCGATCATGGTCCGGCGGCGATCCCATCGGTCGACCAGGACGCCGGCCAACGGCCCCAGCACCACGCTCGGCACGGCGGTCGCCGCGAAGGTGAG
>CAYYDA010000249.1:0-2541 GCA_964470495.1 uncultured Steroidobacteraceae bacterium
TCAGGATGCGCGTCGCCTCCTCCCAGTTGCCGAGCGTGTTCTGCTTCAGGTAGCCCGGGATGTCCACGCGGGTGGGGCACTTGAACTGGCAGGGCGGCAGGCAGTAGGCATCGTGGTCGCTGAAGATGAGCTCGAGCACCATGCGCCGGTTCTCGATGACCCGATCGGAGTGGGTGGTGATGACCATCCCCTCCTCGATGTCCGTGCCACAGCTGATCGGCGTGCCCTCGCGCCCCTCGACTTCGACGGCGCAGATTCGGCAGGCGCCGTACGGCGCCAGCTTCGGCTCATAGCAGAGCGTCGGAACCTCGATGCCCAGGACGCGGCAGGCCTGGAGGATGGTCTGCCCCTCCTCGACCTGGAGCTGCTGCCCGTTGATGGTGACGCCGATCTCACGTGTGCCGGGCACCATCGGCCAGATCGGGGTGTAGTCGGTCGCTTTCGCGTCACCCGCGCTGCCGTTGCCGTTCGTCGTACCGAAGGTCATCGGTTCCTATCCTACTGAGGCTTGGCGGCCGGTGCCGAGTCGACGCCGGGCAGTGGCTCGAGCATCGGGGGTACGCGCTCGGTGCGGCATGCGCCGGCGAGGCACTCGCCGCGCTCGGCATGCGCCCGGTACTCGTCGGCGAACCGGTCGAGCGTGGTCAGGATCGGTGCCGAGGCGATCCGCTCCAGCTGGCAGAGGGCGGTGTCGCTCACCTTGCGCGACAGCTCGCGAAGGAGCTCGAAGTCGTTCGGCCGCGGCGTGGCGGCCAGCACGCGGTCGAGTGCTTCCACCAGCCGCTTCGTGCCGATCCGGCACGGCACGGCCTTGCCACAGGCCTCCCGCGCGCTGAAGTCGATGAAGAAGCGCGCCGTATCGACCATGCAGGTGCCCGAATCGGTGACGAGGACCGACCCGGAGCCGATGATGGCGCCGGCCGCTTCCATGGTGTCGTAGTCATACGCCAGGTCGAGCGAGCCGGCGTCGATCGCGCCGCCGCCGGGGCCTCCCACGATGAGCGCCTTGGTCGTGCCCGTGCCGCCGCCGGCCATACCGAGAAGATCGAGCAGTGGCGTGCCGAGCGGAACCTCGAGCAGGCCCGGCTCGCCGACACGGCCCATGATGGTGACGAGCTTCGTCCCGCGATTGCCCTCGCTGCCGACCGATGCGAACGCCTCGGGCGAGTGGGCCAGGATCCAGGCGACGTGCGCCAGGGTCTCGGCGTTCTGGACCACCGTCGGCACGCCCCACAGGCCCTTGCTCGCCGGGTACGGCGGGCGGATGAGCGGCATGCCGCGATCTCCGGAGAGCGCGCTGATGAGCGCCGTCTCCTCCCCGGCAACGTAGGCGCCGGAGCCCTCCCACACGCTCAGCTGCACGCTCGTGTCGGTGCCGAGTACCAGGTAGCCGGCGAGATGCGCGTCGGCCGCCTCGCGGGCCGCTGTCTGGAGGCGCTCGACGGCGGCCGTCCAGTCGCCCCGGACCGCGATGATCGCCTCGCTGGCGCCGACCGCGTACGCTGCGATCAGCGCTCCTTCCACGACGAGGTGGGGGTTGCCCTCCGCCAGCGCGCGGTCGCCGAGGGCGCTCGGGTCGGCCGCCATGAGGTTGGCGACGACGATCTTGCGCTCGCCCGGCGCCTCGCGTGCGGCGCGCCACTTCTCGGCAGTCGGGAACCCGGAGCCCCCGCGGCCGCGCAGCCCGGCGGCCTCGATCTCGCCGATCGTCTCTTCGGGGGACAGCTTCGTGATTGCGCGCTCCAGCCCGTCGTAGCCGCCGTGCTCGCGATAGCTGGCCAGGCTGTTGGGGTCGACCCTACCGATGTCGGTGAGCACCCGATGCTCGCCGCCGGACAGGATCCGGATCTGCGGGGAGAGCGCGCTGGCCATGTCAGGCACGGCTCCCGGCGGGAGTCGCGGCGCGTCGCTCACCGACGATGTGGAGCGCCTTGTCCTCGGTCAGCGGGCCGTAGACCAGGGTGTCGATGCGCATGGCCGGGCTGATCGCTCCCGCCCCGACGTCGGAACGCGTCTCGAGGCTGAAGCGACCATCGGCCGTCGTCTCGCCGGCACGGATGCCGAGCTCCTGCTCGAGCGCGCGCAGGATGCGATCCCCGCCGGCGAAGCGGCACGCCGCACAGTCACACACGGTCACCACGTGGCCATCGACGGGCAGGAGGCGGAACCCGCCGAGGCCGGCCGCGCCGAAGACCTGCGCCCAGTGAATGCTCATTCGGTCGCTGATGCGCCGGAGTGCGCGCTCGGGCAGGTAGCCATACCGGTCGCTGACCGCGCGGAAGATGGCGACGAGCGCCTCGGGCCTGCCGCCGTAGCCGTCGACCACGCCGTCGACGAAGGGCGTGTCGACCGCCTCGTCCCAGCGCGCGGCGTTGCGCATCGGCCTTGCCGGCAGTCCTGCACGACGGTAGGCGTTGGCGTCCTTGCGCTCGTCGTAGATCTCCGGCATCCCGTAGCGGATGCGGTTGCCGTCGGAGTCGAAGCCACTCATGTCGATGGCCTCGACCGGGCAGACCTGCGCGCACTGGAAGCAGACCTCGC
>CAYYDA010000250.1:0-2533 GCA_964470495.1 uncultured Steroidobacteraceae bacterium
GGGCCATGCCCTCCAGCGCGCCCTTGCGGATGACGAGGTCGCGCGCCTTGCGGGCCGCCTCGCGAGCGCGGGCCGCGGTCAGGCACTTCTCGATGATGCGGCGGCCGTCAGCGGGGTTCTCCTCGAGGTGCTGGATGATGCCCTCGGTGACCACGTTCTGGACGATGCCCTTGACATCGGCATTGCCCAGCTTGGCCTTCGTCTGGCCCTCGAACTGGGGATCGGTCAGCTTGACGCTGATGACCGCGGTGAGGCCCTCCCGCACGTCGTCGCCGGAGAGGTTGGCTTCCTTCTCGCTGAGCGTGCCGGACTTGCGCGACCAGGTGTTCAGCGAGGTCGTGAGCGCGGCGCGGAAGCCGGCCACGTGCGTCCCACCGTCGACGGTGTGGATGTTGTTCGCGAAGGCGATGACGTTCTCGGCGAATGCGTCGTTGTACTGGAGCGCCACCTCCACGCTCGTCGAGCCGACCATGCGCTCGACGTAGATCGGCCGAGCGTTGAGCACGTCACGCCGCCGGTTGAGATGCCGGACGAAGCTCGTCACCCCGCCCTTGAAGAAGAAGTTCTTCTCGGTATCGGTTCGCTCGTCGCGCAGGCGAATCCAGAGGCCCTTGTTCAGGTACGCCGACTCGCGCATCCGGGTGCTGATCATGTCCCAGCTGAAGTCGAGGGTCTCGAAGATCTCCGGATCGGGCCGGAAGAAGGTGCGCGTGCCGTGGACGCGCTTCCACCCCGGATCGAGGTCCCGGTTTGCCTCGGCGACGCCGCCGGTCTGCTTGACCGGGCCCTTTGGGGCGCCTCGGACGAACTCCTGCACGTGGCGCTTCCCCTCGCGCAGGACCTCGACGCGCATGTCGGAGCTGAGCGCGTTCACGACGCTGATGCCGACGCCGTGGAGGCCGCCGGAGACCTTGTAGCCCCCGCCGCCGAACTTCCCGCCGGCGTGAAGCACCGTCATGATCACCTCGAGGGCGCTTTTCCCGGTGCTGTGCCGGTCGACGGGGATGCCGCGGCCATCGTCGACAACCTCGATCGTGCCGTCGGCGTGGATCGTGACGTCGATGCGAGTGGCCTGGTTGGCCATCGCCTCGTCGATACTGTTGTCGACGACCTCCCACACCAGCTGGTGCAGGCCGCGTGCATCGGTCGAGCCGATGTACATGCTGGGGCGCTTCCGCACGGCGGTGAGTCCCTCGAGGACCTGGATGCTGGCGGCGTTGTAGCTCGTCGACGCCTTGCGCGTCTTCGGTGCTCGTTCGACGGTCATGCTGGCGGCGAATCCTCGTGGTCAATTGAGACCGATGGCGCCGCGCCGCCGGGCGGGCCGCCGTGCGCGCCCCCCCCAGCGCCACGGGTGATGATCGAGTAGAGCCGGTCGAGCTCTTCGTCGGAGTAGAAGTCGATGACGAGGCGGCCGCCACGACGGGTCCGGACGATCCCGACCTTCGTCGCCAGGAGCCCTCGCAGTTGCGCCTCGAGGTCGGCGAGGTCGTTGGTCAGCGAGCCGCGGCGCTGAGTTGGGACCTCCTCGCGCTTGCGCCGCACGAGCTCCTCGGTCTGGCGGACCGAAAGCTGCCGCTCGAGCACGATTGCGAGCGCCGCACGCTGGAGCTCCGGAATCGTGATCGCGGCGAGTGCACGCCCGTGCCCCTCGCTGATCCGGCCGTCGACGATGGCGGCCCGGGTCTCCGGTGCGAGGTCGAGCAGACGGAGGGCGTTGCTGACGGCAACGCGGCTCTTGCCGATCTGGCGCGCCACGGCCTCGTGGGTCATTCCGAAGCGATCGATGAGCTCGCGATAGGCGAGCGCCGTCTCGATGGCGTTGAGGTCCTCGCGCTGGAGATTCTCGATGAGCGCCAGCTCGAGCGAGCTGCCGTCTCCCTCCGCATCGCGCACCACCGCCGGAATGGTCTCGAGGCCGGCCAACTTGGCGGCGCGAATCCGACGCTCGCCGGCGATGAGCTGATATCCCCCATCCGCGAGCTCACGCACGATGATCGGCTGGATGACGCCGTGGACGGCAATCGACGCGGCGAGCTCGCCAAGCGGCGCCTCGTCGAAGTTCGCGCGGGGCTGGTCCGGATTCCGCGCAATTCGGTGCAGCGCGATCTCGAGAAGTCCGTTGTCTGCGTCGCGCCCGGGGATGAGCGCGTCCAGGCCTCGGCCCAGGCCGAACGGCCGCGAGCGGCGCGGGGCGCTGCTAGCCACGGGCCATCACCTCGCCGGCGAGCTCACGGTAGGCATCGGCGCCGCGCGAGGCCGGATCGTAAAGGGCGATCGGCAGACCATGGCTCGGCGCCTCGGACAGCCGCACGCTGCGCGGCACCACGGTGCGGTACACGCTGCCATTCATGTGCCGGCGCACCTCGGAGGCGACCTGCGCTGAGAGGTTGGTCCGGGCGTCGTACATCGTCAGCAGGACGCCGTCGATCTCGAGGCGAGGGTTGAGGCCCTCCCGGACGCGTCGAATCGTGCTCACCAGCTGGCTCAGGCCCTCCAGGGCGTAGTACTCGGTCTGAATCGGGATCAGCAC
>CAYYDA010000251.1:0-2531 GCA_964470495.1 uncultured Steroidobacteraceae bacterium
GCGGCGGCGCGATGGGGGCCTGGCGCTGCACGGCCTCGTCGTCGTCGCCGTGGATGGCCACGCGGTCGGATCCGGCGCGCGGCGGCATCGGCTCGGCGCGCTGCATCTCGGGCACCTGTCCCGCCCGCTGATAGCGAGGCCGAGCCAGCTCAGGATTCTCGAGCATCTGCTTCTGGTTGAACATCGCCTTCTTGAACTCGACCGGGTCGGCGATCATCGGGAAGTCCGCGACGTTGCCTCCCCCGGCTTCCTCGGCCGCCGTCAGGATGTCGAGCGTGCCGAATCCGAAGATGCGACCGAAGATGCTCTGGTCGAGCCGCGCGTCGTTGATCTTCTCCAGGCTCGAGTCGGAGACGCTCTTGTTGAGCACGCCCTCAGCCCGCATGACGCGCCGCGTCGTGATCAGCCACTCCTGGTTGCGCCAGTCCCAGAGCACGAACCCGATCATGCCGGCGGCCACGATGAGCCCGCCGATGGCGATGATGGTCAGGATGCCGTCGATCTGGGCGTTGCCGAGGATCGGGGCGGCCGTCGTACCCATCCAGATGAGCATCGCCAGCGCGATGATCGCAATCACGATCCAGAGCCAGGTCCGCGCGATCACGGCGAACCAGTGCTGGCGGCTCTCGTAGACGACCTCCTCGCCACGGCTCAGGAGATTCCGCGCGTAACTCATCGGCCTCGTACGCTCCCGCTGTTCTGGGGTCCGCTCTAGGCTCTCGGATGCGCCCTGGCGTAGACCTCGCGCACGCGTTCGCCGGTCAGGTGGGTATAGAGCTGGGTGGTGCTGATGCTAGCATGGCCGAGCAGGGCCTGGACCACGCGCAGGTCGGCTCCACCCTCCAGCAGATGCGTCGCGAAGCTGTGCCTGAACGTGTGCGGCGTGACCCGCTCGGTGACGCCGGCGGCGTCCGTCCAGCGCTTCACCAGCCTCCAGACAGACTCCCGGCTCAACCTGTTGCCTCGCAGGCCGACGAACACGGCCGGCGTCGGTTTCGCCGCGGTCCACTCGGTGCGCGGACCGATGCGGTACCGATGCAGGCGCTCGCGCGCCTCGTCACCCATCGGCACGCGGCGCTCCTTGTTGCCCTTGCCGATCACCCGCACCTGCTGTCCCTTGAGATCGACTCGATCGGTGTCGAGGCCGACCAGCTCGCTGACGCGCAGGCCGCACCCGTAGAGCAGCTCCAGGATCGCGCGGTCGCGGATCCCGATCGGGTCCTCGGCCGGCGGCGCGTCAAGGATGCGCTCCACGTCCTCGGGCGCCAGCACATCCGGCAGGTACGTCCCCGGTCGTGGCGCGTCGACGAGCGCAGGGATGTCGCGCGTCGCAAGGCCCTCGCGCATGGCGAAGCCATAGAAGCTGCGCACCGCGGCACTCTTGCGCGCCTGGGTCGAGCCGCGCGCGCCGGTGCGCTGGAGATCCCTGACGAACTCGAGCAACGGCTTCGGGTCGTCGCGCCACCGCGTCCCCGCTCCCGCGGCGAACTGGGCGAGGTCGCGTCGATACGCGGAAATGGTGAGCGGCGAGAGACCGCGCTCGACCCGCATCTCGATCAGGAACGACTCGATCGCGTCGGTGAGCGCCGGATCCGGAGCGCGCGGCGTCAACGCGGCGGAGGGTGACGTGCCGGCATCCGTCCCGTCATCGTGCCGATCGCAGGAGCGCCTCGGCCGCGGCCCTGGCCTCGGCCCCCGGACCCTCGCCTCCGAGCATGGCCGCCAGCTCTGCCGTGCGCTCGTCGGGGCTCAGCAGCCGTGCCTCCGTGGTTGTCCGGCCATCGGCCACGCGCTTGCCGACGACGAAATGAGCGTCGGCGTGCGCTGCAACCTGCGCCAGGTGGGTCACGCACAGCACCTGGTGGTAGCGGCTCAGCGCCCGCAGACGCTCCCCGAGTGCCGATGCATTGCGTCCGCCGACCCCCGCGTCGACCTCGTCGAAGACGAGGAGCGGCGTCTCGTCGGCCGCGGCCAGGACGACCTTGAGCGCCAGCGACAGGCGGCTTGCCTCGCCGCCGGAGGCGATCCGGCCCAGCGGACGTGGCGGCTCGCCGGGATTCGGCGCGAACGTGAACAGCACCCGATCGCCCCCGGTCGGGCCGATCTCGACCGACTCGGTGGCGATCCCGAAGGCGCCGGCCGGCAGCCCCAGGGGTGGCAGCTCGTCGTTGACCGCCGCCGCAAGCCGCTCGGCGGTCTGACGGCGAGCGTCGGCGAGCGCCCGTGCTGCCTCCTCGAGCGTGGCGCGTCGCTCCGTCTCCTCCGCGCGCAGCCGCTCCCGCTCCCCCTCCTGGTTCTCGAGCGCTTCGAGCTCCGCGACCGCCGCTGCGCCGAACGCGATCACCGCCTCGAGCGAGTCGCCGTACTTGCGTCGCAGGTCGTACAGGAGGGCCAGGCGCTCCTCGGCGGCGGCGCGAGTGGCAGGGTCCAGGTCGACCGCATCGGCCACGGCACTTGCGTCGCGCGCGAGCTCGGCGGCCTCCGCGGCAAGCGCTGCGGCCCGATCGGCGAGCGGAGCGAAGCGCTCGTCA
>CAYYDA010000252.1:0-2502 GCA_964470495.1 uncultured Steroidobacteraceae bacterium
CGCGCCCTCGGCGCCCGGCTCGCGCAGGTGGGTGTGCAGGTCGCAGAAGCCCGGCGCGGCGACCAGTCCATCCGCGTCGATGCGCTCCGCACCGGCTGAAACGGCCGCCGGGTCGTCGAAGTGTCCGTCGACGACGGCGAGATCGCGGACGGCATCGGTCCCGTCGTTCGGATCGATCACGCGCACGCCGGCCAGGAGGAAGGTGGCCCGCGCATCGGTCAGGCGCCCGAATTGGCCGACCGTCACGCGGCTCCCGTCACCGTCGCGAGCACCGCCATCCGCATCGGCACGCCGTTCTCGACCTGGCGGCCGATGAGGCTGCGTGCGCCGTTGGCGAGCTCCGCCGTCAGCTCGACGCCCTCGTTGGTCGGGCCTGGATGGAGGATCGGGGCGCCGGGAGCGGCCAGGCGCATGCGCGCCTCGTCCAGGCCCCAGCGACGGGTGTACTCCCTCAGCGACGGCACTCCGCCGCCGGCCGACCGTTCCAGCTGGACGCGAAGTGTCATGACCGCGTCGGCCCCGTCGAGCGCCTCCCCGATGGTGCGGGCCACCTCCACTCCGGGACGGCCGTCGAAGCCACGCACCCAGGCCGGTGGACCCCCCAGGCGGACCCGTGCGCCGAGCGTTACGAGGGCGTGGAGGTTGGAGCGCGCGACCCGCGAGTGCGCGACGTCGCCGATGATCGCGACCGTAAGGCCGCCCAGCGAGCCGAGCTTCTCGCGCAGGGTCATCGCGTCGGCAAGGGCCTGCGTCGGGTGGGCATGGGTGCCATCGCCGGCGTTGACGATCCGCAGGCCGGTGCTCCGGGCGGCGAGGTAGGGCGCCCCCGACGCGGCATGGCGCAACACGACGGTCGTCACGCCGGTCCGCTCGAGGGTTCGAAGCGTGTCGACCAGCGACTCGCCCTTCCCGACACTGCTGCCGGCCACGCTGAGATCGACGACCGTGGCGCCGAGCGCCTTCGCGGCGAGCTCGAAGCTGACCCGGGTGCGCGTCGAGCCCTCGTAGAACGCTAGCCCCACGGTCTCGGCCTCCAGCAAAGACCGATACGCGCGCGCGGCGCGCGCTTCCCGCATCTCGGCGGCAAGGTCGCAGATGCGCTCGATCTCCGTGCGGCTCAGGCCGTCGACGTCGAGGAGATGGCGCCGCGTACCGGCTTCTGGCTTGGTGTCGAGGATCACGCCGCCGCCTCCGGCCGCTCGATGACCACCTCGTCGGCCTCGTCGGTCTCGAGCAGGCGAACGTGGACGATCTCGTCGTCGCCGGTGGGCAGGTTCTTGCCGACGAAGTCGGGCCGGATCGGCAGCTCGCGGTGCCCGCGATCCACCAGGACGGCGAGGCGGACGGCGCGAGGGCGGCCGTGATCGGTCAACGCGTCAAGCGCCGCCCGGACCGTGCGCCCGGTGTACAGGACATCGTCCACCAGCACGACCGTGCGCCCGGCGACCTCGGCCTCGAGGTCGGAGCGCTGCACGATCGGCGCATGCGCGATGCGGGTCAGATCGTCGCGGTAGTAGGTGATGTCCAGCGAGCCGACAGGGACCGATGCGCCCTCATGCTGCTCGATCAGACCTGCCAGGCGTCGGGCGATCGGGACGCCGCGGCTGCGAATGCCGACGAGGACGAGGTCGTCGACGCCGCCATGACGCTCCACGATCTCGTGGGCGATCCGGGTCATCGCGCGACGCAGGTCGTCGGCGTCGAGGATGCGGCGTTCGGTCATGCGTCTCCTTGGCGGCCTCGCCGGACCGCGTTAAAGGGCTCGCCGCAGAGTATAGCGACGCGTTGACGCGGACTAGTCCTCGTCGACGGCGCCGAAGGCGGCCGGGCCGAACCATCCCTCATCGTTGAAGCTGAGCTTGGTCGCGACGTCAGCCTCGTCGCCGGTGTTCCGCTCGATGAGGAACAGGTCAGCTCTCGGCGGGGACAGGTCGCCGGGGAGCGGGTAACGAACCGTTACCAGCAGGTGCTCGCCGGTCGGCGCTACTTTGACGTCGACGACCGTGGTATCGGCTGGAAGATCGGCCTCATCGATGGCGTGAGTCCTGGTCAGCCCTCGAGAGTCGGTGGCGTGGCCGAAATAGACGCGCCGCTGGTCCGGGAACTGGAGGTTTTCCCCGCCCTGTGACTCACCGGTCCAGCGCGCGTCCCAGATCGCGTAGGAGTCCCCATCGGCGCCCCAGCTGATGGCTGCGTAGTCGAACCCTCCGTCCTCGCCGATCGTCAGGTCGCTGAAAAGCGGCCGCTCGTTCGTGAAGGTCGTGCTGTCGAGCTCATGCTCCGCCAGGTAGGGCTCGCCGTCCTCGGACATGACCCAGCCCAGGCCCTCCTCCGACGCCATGCGACCGGTCCAATAGATGGCCAGCAGGCCGTCGGGCGTCAGCTTCGGCAGGAAGACGCCCGGGGCTTCGATGATGAGATGTTCCACCGAGTCCCCGATGCCGATCTCCTCGTCAGCCGAGATCTCCCGCACGAAGCTGAACGGCTCCTCGGCCGCGATGC
>CAYYDA010000253.1:0-2477 GCA_964470495.1 uncultured Steroidobacteraceae bacterium
GGGTACTGGAGCCACCGGTACCTCCCCGTCCATGCGTCCTACGGGATCGTCACCGAGACCGCGTTGGACTGGCAGGCGATGTAGGTCCCACCGCCGTTGTCTGCCCTCGCCAGGACCCGGTAGAACCAGGTCTGGGCCGATGCCACCGACGCGTCGACGAACGTCGTCTGGCTCGGATCGACCGCGGCGATGAGCTGGGTGCCCTCGTTCTCCGGGTACATCGGCTCGGCGTTCGCCTGCGACCGCACGATCTTGAAGGCGTTCACGTGCTCGCTGGCGCAGGAGCCCCACGACAGGTGCACCTTGCCCTCGACGACGCTCGCCTCGAGGCCGATGCCGACCGTGGCCGGTGGTGGCGGCGGGCACTGCGCCACTGCGCTGACCTGGTTGCTGGGCGCCAGGACCTGGTAGCCCTGCTCGCCATGGCGGACCGCGAAGACCCGATAGAACACGGTCGTCCCGCACGGGGGCCGATCCTTGGCCCAGGTCTCGGCCGGGTTGCCGATGGCGGCGATCAGCTCGTCAGAGCCCGATGCCGGCCAGGTGGCGTCGCCATCGGTCGTGCGAATGAGCTTGTAGTACTCGAAGCCCTCGCCGGTGAATGCGTTCCAGCTCAGCACAACCTTGCCGGGGTGCTCGGCGGCGTTCGCGCTGAGCGCCAGCGTTGCCGTGGGTGGTGCGGGTGGTGCGGGCTGAGGGATCGGCTCGACGTACGTCGCCGGCGCAACTTCGGGCTCCGGCTTCGGCTCGGGCGCGACCTCGACCGGCTCCGGCTTCGGCGTGCGCTCCGCCAGCGCCAGCTCGTCATCACCGGCACTGTCCTTCGGCGCGGGCTTCTCGGTCGTGGGCTTTACGATCGGATCGGGCTTGGGGGTGGGAGCGGCGGGCTCATCGGCCTTGTCGTCGGCGACTGTGGCGGTGCCCGTCCCGTTGCCCGGCGCCGATGCGAAGAAGCCGCTCGTGTGGCCGAATGCCACCGCGCCGACCAGGAGGAGCATGCCGAGACCGGCCGGCGCGCTCAGCGCCAGGCGGGTCGTGATGCGTGCCGGGCCGGCGCTGCCGCCGAGCTTGTCGTTGGTGGCGAGCTTGTCCTTGGTGGCGAGCTTGTCGGAGTTGGCCAGCTTGTCGAGGCTCATTTCGCGTCTCCGTGATAAGTGCGTGTGGTGGCCATGCGGCCGGATAACGGAGACAGAACGGGGAAATCGGGCCGGGATTACACGCGGGCGTCCACTTCTGGCGGTGCGGTGCGGTCGTGGTGGGTCCCGCGGGGTTCGCCATTCCGCCCATGGGCGTATCGGCCAGGAAGTGGCCGAATGAGCCGGTGGGTGGGACAGGCGGCCAAGCAGGAGGGCTAAGTCGGCCTTTTGTGGTCCGTGAGTGGGTCAAACGGCCACTCATTGGCCGATACGCCCACCAGCGGACTAACGGACCGCGGCGAGCTCACGATGGCAGCCCTAATAGTCCTTTGTCTCGACGGTCTCGACGACCCGCGCGCGAGGGCTTCCTCCGCCGAGCACGGCGACCGCCTGCGGCGATCGCCACATGTTCTCCAGGGCCTCGCGGAACGCATGGGCACGGGGAGCGTCATCGAATTCCAGGTCAACCGCGATGTAGTTCGGATCATCCACGGGTCGAACGATCCGATACCGACGCACTCCGGAGGCTTCCCGGCGAACGGGATCCATGTCAAAGGCCGCCTTCCAGGCTTCCCAGCTGCTGATCGAGTGCTCAATCTGCACGATGGCCATCGGTCAATCCTCGGTGGTCGCTGGACGGGTGTTCACTAGAGTGTCACTCTGTCCAATCGAGTGCTACTATATCGGAATGCCGAAGTGTGTCAACCGCCCTCGCCGATACGACTCACCGCGACGCCAGGAAGGAGCCCAGGCCACACGGGCGGCGATCCTCGACGCCGCTCGAGATCTGTTCATCGAGCTCGGGTACGTCGGCACGACCATGCAGGCCATCGCCGCGAGGGCGAGGATCTCGCCGGCGACCGTGTACGCGACCTTCACGAACAAGCGGTCGCTGCTGGCAGCGCTCGTCGACGTGTCGATCGCCGGGGACGATGCGCCGGTCCCGATCCTCGACCGGCCGTGGGTGCAGGAGATGCGCGACGAGCCCGACCTCCGCCGTCGTGTCGAACTGCTCGCCCGGAACGGCCGGCTCATGCTGGAACGCCGAGCGCCGATCGATGAGGTGGTCCGGGCCGCGGCCGCGTCCGACCCCGACATCGCCGAGCTGTGGCGGGCGGGCAAGGTTCAACGGCTGGCCGGCCAGCGCGAGCTGCTCCGCATCGCCGGCCGGGTCGGCTTCCGTGACGGGCTGGGCGAAGGTGACGCGGTCGACACCCTGTATGCCATCGGCAGCCCGGAGACCTATCGGCTGCTCACGGTCGACCGCGGCTGGTCACCGGCCCGGTTCGAACGATGGTATGCCGATAACGTGGCGCGGCTCCTGTTCGAGGACCAATGAAT
>CAYYDA010000254.1:0-2441 GCA_964470495.1 uncultured Steroidobacteraceae bacterium
CTCGCGCGGAACGCGCCGCGGCCGCGCGATCCGGCGTTGAGGAGGAGGAGGCGGCCGGCCGGCAGTTCACCGGCGTCGACGAGGGCCGACGCGTGCTCGAGCGGGTTGTACTCGCCCCATGCGATGGCTCGGCTGATCGCTCCGCCCGACGCCGAGTCGAGCTCGGCCAGGTCGGCTGCCATCTCGGCATCCTCGCGATAGATCGGCACGGCCAGGACATCGGCCTCGACGGTCGCCGGAGGGCCGGCGGTCGCGCGCACGCGCATGCTGCAGATGCTCCTTCATGGGCGTTTGGACGGGAGGCAGAGTATAGGTCGCTCAGCGGCAGTCGGAGATGCGCGCCGAGAACATCGTGAAGGGTGTGCCGGGCGCGACCGCGGTGCCTGCTGCTGGCTCCTGGGAGACGATGCCCTCCGGTTGCGACGGGTCTTCGTTGCACCGCACGGTCCAGTCGAGATTCGCCTCGGTCGCGCGTTCGATCGCCTCGGCCGTGGAGAGGCCCACCGTCTCGGGCACAAGCACCGTTCCCGGCGCCGCAGACGCTGGTGCCGTCGGGGATGGCGGCGTACCGCCCGGCCCGCCCGATCCACGGAGGTCGAGCAGCGGCAGCACCCCGAACAGCACCACCAGCGCGGCGATGCCCAGGACGAGGAACGTGCCGAGCACGCTCCAGATGCCGGCTCCCCGCCTGGCCGGCCGAGCCAGTGGAGGCGCCCGCCGTGGCGGCGGTCGGGTCGAGAACGGCACGGGCACGGGCACGGGCACGGGAGGGGGGATATAGCCCCGCGACGGTGCGGGCGGCTCGGGCGGAGGCGCCGGCGCTGGTGCCGGGGTACGGATGACCGTGGTCTCGTCGTGGTCCCTGCCACGGGCGATCTCCTCGTCCGCGGCGCCGAGGGCGTGTGCCATCGCGTCCGCACTTTGGAAACGAGAAGCCGGATCACGACGCAGGGACTGGAGGATTGCCTCGTCGAGCCGGCCGGACACGCCGCCGGCCAGGGTGGACGGCGGACGGACCGCGCCGGCCGCGTGCGCGGCGCTCACCTCCTCGGGAGTCGTACCGGGGTACGGCAGGCGGCCGGTGAGCGCCTCGTACAGGACCACCCCCAGGCTGAACAGGTCGCTCGCGGGTGACAGCGCTTCTCCGTGCAGCTGCTCGGGCGACATGAACTGCAGCGAGCCGATGCTCGTATCGCCCTCGTGTGCCTGGTTCGGTGAGCGCGCGATTCCGAAGTCGATCAGCTTGGCCGGCCCCGGCCCGAGCATGACGTTGCCCGACTTGACGTCGCAATGGACCAGCCCGCGCTCATGGACGACCCGCAGACCCGCCAGCAGCGCGCGCCCGATGTCGAGCACCTCGTCACGGGCGAGACGCCCGCGTGCGTCGATCTCCTGGCGCAGCGATCGGTGGCGGTCGAGCAGCTCCATCACGATGAAGTGCGCCGAGCCGTCGCTGCCGGAGTCGTAGACATGGACGAGGCTGGGGTGCGACAGCGACGCTGCCGCGCGTGCCTCGGCCAGGAAGCGCCTGGTGAAGGCCGGATCGTCGGCGAACGGCGACGAGAGGATCTTGATGGCGACGTCGCGATCCAGCCGGACGTCCCGGGCGCGGTAGACGCGCGCCATGCCGCCGCGCGCGATGGTCGCTTCGATTCGATATCGCTCGGCCAGCGTGTGGCCGATCACTGGATCCGCGGGGTCGGCCGCCCCCTGGCCCTCGGTCATCGGTCGGGTGCCGCCGAAGCGATCGCCGCCGTGGTGGCCCGAGCGCCCTCGATGCCCCCCAGGACCCCCGCGAGCCGCTCGAGCGGCGCAGCGGTCAACACCGATCCGCCTTCGCCGAGGGCGATCCGCAACGCGCGGTCGGCGGTGGCCGCATCGTCGGCGAGCGCCGCGAAGGCCTCAGCCGCGGCGGTCGCCGCTGTTGCATCGCCGGCGCGAGTTGACGACACGATCTCCTCCATGGCACTGATCATCGCATCCGACGTCTCGATCCACACCGGCAGCGTTGGCGGCGCTGCCTCCCAGGCGGACACCAGACCGTGATCGGCCCGCGCACGGGCCACGAGCTCGGCGGCTGCGTCCAGGTCGCCTGCTTCGAGTGCCGCCACGGCGTCCTCGAGCATCCCCGGCAGGCCGGTGCCACGACGGCGCAGGTCGGCGAATGCATCGGCGGCCGGTCCTGCGGCGCCGAGCTGGGCGCCGATCGACGGCAGCTCGCCGGCCGCGATCGGTTCCGGCAACGACTCGATGCCCGAGCGCCAGGCGGCGCGGGCGCCGTTCAGGCTTGTCACCGCGCTGCGCGCCGCTGACGCCGCGTGATCGGCAGTCGCGATCCTCTCGCCGGCGGCCACGAGCACAGGCGCGGGGGCCTCGTCCGCACTCAGGACCGCCGCGGCGGCGCGTCGGGCATCGTCGAGCCCGGGCTGGATGGCCGCCCG
>CAYYDA010000255.1:0-2430 GCA_964470495.1 uncultured Steroidobacteraceae bacterium
CCACACTCGATCCGACATGACCACCCAACTCGACCTGGAACTTGCGGCGCTCCGCGAACGACGCGTGTCGACGGGCTTCATCCCGTGGCTGCGCAGCCTGCGCCCCTTCGACCGCCGCGCCATCCGCGTGCCGGATGAGCGTGACGTCTACTGGGTCAATGTGCAGCGCCGCCTCGCCGAGAGCGACGCGGAGTTCATCCTGCGCCACAGCGCCTCGGCAGCGCCACACCGCTAGCACTCGATAGCCGGAGCGTTCCTTTCACACCGCGCGCGGCCATCTGCCGCGCACCGGCCGCCATCTTGCCGACCGACACTCAACGGGCGGTTAAGGGCGCGCCATCGCCATCGCGGTCCTCCGGGTTCCCGGTAGGCTGACGCGAATCCGATGAGCAACAAACACTCGCGCACCGACCGATCCAGCGTCCTCGACCCCGACGATGCGGCGTACCCGGGCCAACACCATTACTCGCCCAGCTTCCTCCGCATCTACGACCCGCTGGTCCTCGGGTTCTTCGCCCGGTTTGTGTGGCGTTGCTCGACCGGGCGGCTGGTCGAGCAGTACAACCGTCACATCGGCGCACGTCACCTCGACGTCGGACCCGGAACCGGGTATTTCCTCGAGAAGGCGCCGCCCACGGAGGGGCTGACCCTGCTGGATCCGAACCTGGAGGTGCTCGCGCACGCATCACGCCGCCTCTCGTCGCGCTCACCGATCGTCCTGGCAGCCGATATCCTCCAGCCGATCGCGACCGACGACCGATTCGACTCAGCCGCGCTCAACTACGTGATCCACTGCCTGCCCGGACCGATGGAGCGGAAGGCCGCCGCCGTCCGAAATGTCGCCGCGGTCCTGGAGCCCGACGGCGTCCTCTTCGGCGCAACCCTGCTCGGCGAGCGTCATCTCTACAACCCGTTCTCCCGCGCGGCGTTCGAGATCAACAACCGTCGCGGGATCTTCGACAACCTCGGCGACACGGAGGCGGGCCTCCGAGCCATGCTCGAGGCGTCGTTCGATCAGGTCGACATCGAGATCGCCGGCTCGGTCGCGATCTTCAGCGCGACCGCACCTCGAGGCTCGCCTGAGATCATCCACGAATCAGGACGACGGTGGGTCCTTCCTCCACCTCGACCCATGCCGCGTCTGCCGTAGCGACCGGAAGCCCCGTCCGGAGGCCGAGCGCCAGGCAGAGGCGATCGGCGAGCGACAGGGCGGTGCCATGACGCCAGAGATCCGCCGCGATTTCGGCATCCGCCGCGCTCACTTCCACGACGGTCAGCCCGAACGAGGCCAGGAGACGGCCGACGATCCCGGCCGGCGCGCCGTGCTGCCGCGTCTTCTGCAGCACCTCGGACCAGTTCGCCGCGCCAATGACGCCTTCCAACAGCATCGGCTCCGCCTCATCCACACCCGGCTCGTCCTGCAGCCATGCGAGGACGACCGATGCGTCCACCACCGTCGTCACGCGCCACCGCTCGATTCGCGGGCCGCCTCTGCTCGACGCTCGGTGATGAGCTCCTGCCGCATGCTCGACCCGACGTCCGCGAAGATGGAGCGCAGGCGCGACTTGATCGCTGACCGCGGGACGAGGACGACCGCCTCGCCCTCGACGAGCGCGACGAGCTCGCTCCCCTCCTCGATCCCCAGCCGGTGCCTGATGCCGGCGGGGATGACTATTCGGCCCTTGGGTCCCACTGACACGACGCTAGTGTCACTCATGCTCAGAGTGTGCCACCCCTGTCAAGGTTAATTTAAGACGCGACCGAACGTGGCGAGACGTATAGGCTGGGCCTGGTGAGCGTCCAGCTCGAGCAGCTCCCCGAGACCGCCAAGGTGGCGTGGACGCGGCTGCGCGAAGAGCTTGCCGCGGTCCTGGGTGACGACCTGGTCGCCATCTGGGCATACGGCGGGACCACCGCTGTCGACGGACCACCACGATCCGCAGACCTCGACACCTATGTCCTCGTTCGCCGCGCCCCGGACGAGCGGACGGCGCAGGCGATCGAGGGCATTCACGCCGCGATCGCGGGTCAGGCGGGCGTCGAGTGGGATGCCTGGTACGTCCTCGAGGCGGACGCTGGTCGACCGGACGCGCCGCGGCACGCGTTTCACCCCGATCGGCGCGACACCTCGTGGGCGATCAACCGCGCGCACTGGCTCGCCGGCCACTACGCCCACGTCCACGGCCGAGAGCCCGCGGGCCTCGTCCCGCCGCCGACCTGGTCCGAGCTCGAGGCCGATCTCGATCGGGAGCTGGAGCACATCGAGCGCCACGTGATCGAAGGCGACACCGATGCCTACGAGGCTACGTACGCGATCCTCAACGGCAGCCGAATCCTCCGCGCCCTCGAGACCACCGATGTCGCGATCTCCAAGCGCGCCGCCGGGCACTGGGCACTCGAGCATCTCCCTGACCGATGGCACGCCGCGCT
>CAYYDA010000256.1:0-2424 GCA_964470495.1 uncultured Steroidobacteraceae bacterium
CGTTTCATCGAATCTCATGTCCGGCGGCGCATCGGCCGCAAAGCTGAATCCCCGGTCGGGATCGGCGAGCTGATAGCTGCTGAGGCCGAGGTCGAAGACGACGGCGTCCAGGGGCGCGGCGCCGGTCTCGACGGCGACGTCGTAGATCGACTCGAAGTTGGCCTGAACCAGCGTGACGCGATCGCCGAAGCGCTCGAGGACGCGTTTCGCCTCCGCGATGGCCGCCTGATCGGCATCGAGGCCGAGCAGGCGACCATGCGGAGACGTGGTCTCCAGAATCCGCTCGGCGTGCCCACCGCCGCCGACCGTGCAATCCGCCACGGAGCTGCCGGCACCGACGGCCAGCGAGGTGAGAACCTCGTCGACCAGCACCGGCAGGTGCCCTTCTCCCATGTGGTGTTGCACCTCGTTTGTCGGACGGCGGGCCGACCGGCCCGGAGACTCATGAATGGCCGGGGCACCGTCAGATGCCCAGGTCGGCGAGGTGCTCGGCGAGCGCTTCCGGCGCGTCCTCGATCTGCGACCGATACGGCTGCCACCGCGTCGGCGACCAGATCTCGAGCCGGTTCAGCGCGCCGACCACGACCACCTCGCTGTTGGTCAGGCCGGCGTACTCGCGTAGGTAGCTCGGGACGAGAACCCGTCCCTGACGATCGAGCTCTACCTCGACCGCCCCCGAGCTCATGAATCGGCCGAACTGTCGCGCGGCCGCGTTCGTCGTCGGCAGGCCCTGGATCTTCGCCGCCAGGTCTTCCCAGGTGTCCGCCGGGAAGATCGCCAGGCAGCCGTCCAGCCATCGAGCGAGCGTCGCGCCCTGGGCCAGCCGCCCGCGGAACCGCACCGGGACCGCAACGCGGCCCCGATCGTCCAGCGCGTGCCGGAACTCCCCGGTGAGGAAGGACGCTCGTTCCATTGTTCCTGCCGGTCACCACTACTCCCCACTTGGCCCCATTTAGGACCACAGGGCGCCACTATACAGGGCAAACGCCACCCGTCAAGGGTTTTTCACACAGGGGTTGGGGTGCCGGGCGGTAGCCCGGCGGGTCAGGGAGCCGGCGTCGCCTCGGGGAACTCGTCGAGCTCGCCCTGGTCGAGGTACTGCGAGCGACGGGAGCCGGCGTCGTTCAGGAAGACGGCCCGAACGTTGAAGTCGCCGGAGTCCGGGAAGAGGTACGCCCAGCCCGTGAGGCCGCCGGTGGACGTCACCCAGTACGCCTGGCCGTCGGCTCCGAGGACGGGCTCGACCTGCGCGAAGGAGTAGCCGGAGAACGTCGCGCTGCGGCTGCTGTCGACAACGCCGTCGCCGTCCAGGCCATAGAGCGTGTAGGAGTCAGGGGCGACCGAGATCTCGTAGAAGGCGAAGGCGTCACCGGCCTCCGGGGTCGGCTCGGGCGTCGGGCTCGGGCCCTGGGTGGCGGAACTCGTCGGCGACGGTGCCACCGACGGCTCGAGCGTCGGTGTGGGCTCGAGCGTGGGAGTCAGAGCGGCCGTTGCCGTTGCGGTCGGGCTCGGCGTCGGGTCGACGGCGACCTCCGGGTCCCGGCCGAGCAGCAGATAGGCGCCGCCGGCGGCGCCGGCCACGAGCAGAACCAGGGCGAAGATCGCGAGGAGCGGGACCCGGCGGCGACGCGCCGGGACAACCGGCGGTCGAGCGACGGGCGTGATGGAGGGCCGGGGCCGGCGCATGGCCTCGAGCTCCTCGGTCGGGATGACGAGCACGCCGCGCAAGTAGCGAGGGCAGTTGCCGTAGCCACGCTCCTGGCAGACGCGCGTCTGCTGCTCGGGGGAGAGCGGCGCCGGATCGCCGAACGCGAAGCAGCGATGCTCACTGCTGACGCCCTCGACGTAGCCGGTGCGGTCGGCGTCCAGGCCCAGGAACGGACAGATGTTCTCGGGGCGCTCGGCGAGCTTGGCGAACAGGGTTCGGCGCTCGGCCTCGCGCGCCACTTCGGCGGCTGCGGCCTCCTCGCGCTTGCGTCGTCCGAACACGGCCCGTCCTCGCTCTCGCGGCCGGTCGGGGGTCCCGGCTACGCGACGCCGTGAGTCTAACGTGCGGCGCTCGCCATCGGCGACGAACCGCTGAGCGTGGCGGGATGGTACGAACGCGCCATTGTTCGCAGGACGCACCCGTCAGTAGGCTGTGCACGCTGGCACCACCGCAGAACACAGGAAACGGGGCGCACACCATGGCGCTGAACCCGATCGAGGGGAGCGAAGAGCGCCGACCGATCCCGCGATCGGGACGTATTCGGCGCTGCAGCGTGCGCCACGTCAGCATCGTTCCCGGCAGCCCGCCAACCGCCCAGGTCGATTGCCTGCTCGCCGGCGTCGAACGTCCGCTCCCGCTCGGCACCATGGATGAGGCTCGCCCGATCTGCAACGCGTGCACCGCACGCTCGGTCTGGCGCGAAGACGAGGACTGAG
>CAYYDA010000257.1:0-2405 GCA_964470495.1 uncultured Steroidobacteraceae bacterium
GGTGCTTCTTGACCGTGATCGGGTAGTACGTCCCGCCCTTCACCGTCGCGTCGTTGGCGACGACCGCGCACTCGATGCCCTCCACCCGACCGATGCCGGTCACGATCCCGGCGCCCGGCGCATCGTCGTCGTACAGCCCGTTGGCGGCGTGCGCGCTCAGCTCGAGGAACGCGCTGCCGGGATCGATGAGCCGATCGATCCGCTCACGGACCGGCAGCTTGCCGCGCTCCCGATGGCGTGCGACGGAGCGGTCGTCTCCGGCGGCGCCGTTGCGCGTCAGCGCATCGGTACGTGCCCGCAGGTCGTCGACCAGCGCGCGCATGGCCTCCGCGTTGGCGCGCGTCGAGGGAGCGTCAGGGTCGAGGGCGGTGCGCAGTACGGCCATCTGCCGCCGATTATGGCGGCGGCAGATGGCCCGCGATCAGGCCAGCGTCACCAGCGGAACGATCTGGCTGACGTGTGCCGTATTCACGATCACCACGGAGACCACGTGCTCGAACGGCGGCTCGCCGCCATGGAGGAGATAGGCGTCGGTGAGCGGCAGGAATCCCGGTGAACGGACGAGGTGCAGGCCGACGTCCACGCCAGGCGGAACGTGGACGTTGCCGGTCACGTTGAACGGGCCCGCGACCACCGACGCACGGCGGAGGCGCCGATGCAGCCGCAGCTGGCGGCTGGCGCGCCACTCCGGCGGCATCGCCAGGATGATGCGCGCCGTGGCAAGCGACTCCCACTCGCCGTTCTCGCCGGGAGGCGGCCCGCCGGACGGCGGCATTTCCATGGCGTTGAGCGGGCCCGGGCTCGGCCGCCACAGGCGCACGTCGTCGTGGCCGCTGAGCAGGTCGGTCACGCGCTGGCCGTTCGGTGAGATCCAACCGACGATGCGCGAGTCGGCGGTGTACAGCTCGATTGGAGCGAGATCGGAGACGACAGCGACAGCCGCGGATCCCTGGCTGCCCGAGGGACCCGGGCCACGGCGCAAGTTCCAGAACGTCAACAGTTGCCTCCTGAGGGCCGCGCCGATACGGTGCGCGGTCGCCTTCGAACGCTACGCCCGCCGGGCCCGCGCACCAACGGTCCGAAAGTCCTAGCCAGGGCCGGTGCGCCCCCGCACCAAACGACGACGAACGGCAGATCGGTCGGTTCGCTATCGTGCGCCGATGATCGAACTCGACGACTTCGCGCGGGTCGACATGCGCGTGGGCCGCATCATCGAGGTGCTGCCATTCCCCGAGGCCCGCAAGCCCTCCTACAAGCTGCGGATCGACTTCGGAGCCGAGCTCGGCGAGCGCGTCAGCTCGGCGCAGCTGACGATCACGTATCCCGAGCGGTCCACCCTCGTCGGTCGCCAGGTGGTCGCGGTCGTGAACTTCCCGCCTCGCCGCATTGCCGGCTTTGCCAGCGAGGTGCTTGTCCTGGGTGCCATGGGTGAGGGCGGCGAGGTCTACCTGCTTGCGCCGGAGCCGCAGTGCGAGGAGGGGCTGCGCATCGGGTGACCGGTGCCCGACTTGTACGGACGCGCACGGCACGCGATACTCCGACCGAATCGGTCGGAGTTCGTCGACCGAGCCCACTTCGCCCGCGCGGCAACAGCCCGCGCGCCCGTCGCTCAGGCTCGAAGGAGCCCTCGATCCCTCCATGTCCGTTGCAGACGCAACCGTCACCTCCGTTCCCTCTGCCCTCGTCACCACCGAGTGGGCACGGGAGCACCTCGACGACCCGAAGGTTCGCTTCCTCGAGGTCGACGTCGACACCGACAGCTATGACACGGGCCACCTGCCCGGTGCCACGGGCGTGAACTGGAAGTCCCAGCTCACCGATGCTGTTCGCCGCGACCTCGTGAGCCGCATCGAGCTCGAGTCGCTCCTGCGCGAGGCCGGCATCGACGACGACACGACCATCGTGCTGTATGGCGACAACAACAACTGGTTCGCCGCATGGGCCTACTGGCAGCTTCGCTACCAGGGGCTCGACAACGTCCGGCTGCTCGATGGCGGCAGGATCAAGGTCGGGGCCGATGGACTGCCGCTGACGACCGAGGCGTCGTCGCACGCCGCGGGCTCCATCACCCTCCCGACGCAAACGCGCGAGGAGCTTCGCGCATACCGACAGCAGGTGATCGATGGCGTCGGCGCGGCCGAACGCGACCTCGTCGACGTGCGCTCCCCGGAGGAGTTCCGCGGGGAGCTCTCCGCCCCGGCTCACCTGCCGCAGGAAGCAGCCCAGAAGCGCGGCCACATCCCGGGCGCGGTGAACGTGCCGTGGGCGACCGCGGTCGCCGAGGACGGAACCTTTAAGCCGATCGACCAGCTCCGCGAGCTGTACGCCGCCAAGGGCGTCGACGGCAGCGACGAGGTGGTCGCCTACTGCCGCATTGGTGAGCGCTCGAGCCACACATGGTTCGT
>CAYYDA010000258.1:0-2397 GCA_964470495.1 uncultured Steroidobacteraceae bacterium
CGCGGCCGTCGATATCGGTCGGGATGCCGCCCATCGCGTAGTGCGCCGTCGGCTGGATCGGCACGAGGTCGGTCAGTGGCTCCAGGCCGAAGTAGGTCCGGATGAAGCCGCTCATGTCGGGCAGCTTCTTGTTGAGCACCTCGGCCCCGAGGTGGCGCACGTCGAGGTGGACATAGTCCTTGCCCCCGATCCCCCGCCCTTCGGCGATCTCCAGGTAGATGGAACGCGACACGACGTCGCGGCTGGCGAGGTCCTTCATCGTCGGCGCGTAACGCTCCATGAAGCGCTCGCCGGAGTCGTTCACCAGGAAGCCGCCCTCGCCGCGCATCGCCTCCGACAGCAGGAAGCCGAGCTTATACATGCCGGTCGGATGGAACTGGAAGAACTCCATGTCCTCCAGCGGGAGGCCGCGGCGGTACGGGATCGCCATCCCGTCACCGGTGAGCGTGTGCGCGTTGCTGGTGACCTTGAAGACCTTGCCGTACCCGCCGGTGGCGAACAGCACGGCTCGGGCGCGGAAGGCATGGAGCTCGGTGGTGGCCAGCTGGAGGGCGATGACGCCGGCCACGCGCCCGCCAGGCCCGTCAGGCAGCGCCAGGTCCAGCACCTGGTACTCGTCGAAGAACACGACATCGTGCTTGATGCACTGCTGGTACAGGGTCTGCAGGATCGAGTGGCCGGTCCGGTCCGCGCTGAAGCAGGACCGCCTAACGGGCCCCTCGCCGTAGTTGCGGGTGTGGCCGCCAAAGCGTCGCTGGTTGATCAGTCCTTCCGGGGTGCGGTCGAACGGCAGGCCGAGATGCTCGAGGTTGATGATCGTCTCGACCGCGTCGCGGCACATCACCTCCGCCGCGTCCTGGTCGACGAGGTAGTCGCCACCCTTCACGGTGTCGAACCAGTGCCACTCCCAGTGGTCCTCCTCCGTGTTGCCGAGCGCGGCGCAGACCCCGCCCTGGGCGGCGCCGGTGTGCGAGCGGGAGGGATAGAGCTTGCTGATGACGCCGATGCGGGCCTCCGGCCCGAGCTCCTGCTTCAGCTCCAGCGCGGCGTACAGCCCGGCACCGCCGGCCCCGACCACCACGGCGTCCAGCCCGTGGACCCGGGTTGGCGGGATCGTGGCGCGGCCGATCGTCGCGAGGGTCATGAGAAGGGTCCGACCGGCGGGGCGTTGTCGGGATTGAAGAACGCGATCACCGCAATCCCGAGAAGGAGCCAGATAGCGCAGATGACGAGCAGGATGCCGATGATCAGCTTGCGCGCCGTCGGGTGGGCGACGTAGTCGCCGATGACGACGCGCGCCCCATTCGCGCCGTGCACTAAGGCGAGGACCAGAAGCAGCAGGTCGTAGATGCGCCAGAACGGCGTCCCCCATCGGCTCTGGACAAAGGCGAAGTTGACCTCCTGGCCGGTCAGCTCGACGAGCACGTGCATGATGAACATGTGGCCGAGCGCCAGGATCACCAGCGCCAGGCCCGACAGCCGCATGAAGTACCACCAGAAGCGCTCGCGGCCCGACGCCTCCGGCTTCGGGCGGGCGGCGCGCGAGGGGTTGGTGTAGATGACGCGCGGGCGGCGGACTGCGGTCATCGAGCGCTCAGGCCCACGGCGCAAAGGGCCGGATCATGATCAGCCCGAGCGGCACCATGGCCACGACAGTCGCGGCGATGACGCCGTAGGTGAGCGGGCGGTAGTAGACCGTCAAGGACGGCCAGAAGTCCATGGCGATCACCCGGAGCCCGTTGAGCGCGTGGTAGACCAACGCGGCCATCAGCACGATCTCGCCGAGGCGGGCCGGCAGGTTCTTGAAGAGGCCGACCGCGGCGTTGTACACGTCGGGACCGAACAGCACGGTCGAGGTCTCGACGATGTGCATGAAGAGATAGACCAGGACCCCGAGCCCGCTCGCGCGATGGCCGAACCACGCCAGCTGCCCCCACGACACGCGGTAGCCGAACAGGTTGATCACGTCGAAGTGCTTCTCTCCACGGGGCACCGCCGAACAAAGGGCGGCGCGAATCTAGCGGCTGCGCGATTCTATCGCGTGGGCCGGTTCCTCAGGCCGCGGCACGCACCCGCGCCGCGACAGCCTCGCCGAACTCGCGCGTCCCGGCCGATCCACCGAGGTCGTAGGTGACGGTCTCGCCGGCGGCGATGACCTCGCGCACCGCTGACTCGACCACATCGGCCGCAGCCAGCTCGCCGAGGTGGCGCAGCATCAGGGCGCCCGACAGGATGAGCGCCGTCGGGTTGGCCTTGTTCTGGCCCGCGTACTTCGGCGCCGACCCATGCACCGGCTCGAAGACGGCCGCCTTCTCGCCGATGTTCGCTCCCGGAGCAACGCCGAGGCCGCCGACGAGGCCCGCCGCGAGGTCACTCACGATGTCGCCGTAGAGGTTC
>CAYYDA010000259.1:0-2396 GCA_964470495.1 uncultured Steroidobacteraceae bacterium
CCGGCGGCTCGTTCATCTGGCCGAAGACCATGACCGTCTTGTCGATGACGCCCGATTCGGTCATCTCGCCGAGGAGGTCGTTTCCCTCGCGCGACCGCTCGCCGACGCCGGCGAAGACCGAGTAGCCGCCATGCTCCGCGGCGATGTTGCGGATGAGCTCCTGGATGATGACCGTCTTCCCGGTGCCGGCGCCGCCGAAGACGCCGACCTTGCCGCCGCGCCGGAACGGGGCGATCAGGTCGATGACCTTGATGCCGGTCTCGAAGACCTGCGCCTCGGTCTCCATCTGGTCGAACGCCGGTGGGTCGCGATGGATCGGCAGGCTCTTCTTGGCCTTCACCGGGCCTTTGCCGTCGATCGGGTGGCCGAGGACGTCGAACACGCGTCCCAACGTGACCTCACCGACCGGGACGGTGATGGGCGCGCCGGTGTCGACCACATCGAGCCCTCGCGCCAGCCCATCGGTCGTCGACATCGCGACGGCCCGCACCCAGTTGTTGCCCAGGTGCTGCTGGACCTCGACGACGAGCGTGTCCCCATCGGGCCGCTTGATCTCGAGCGCGTTGTAGATGCCGGGCAGGTCGCCCGGCGGAAACTCGACGTCGATCACGGGCCCCGTGATCTGGATCACCTTACCGGTGGCCATCGGTCTGTTCTTCTCCTTGCCTAGCCGAGCGCTTCCGCACCGGAGGCGATCTCGATCATTTCGCGGGTGATGGTTGCCTGGCGCGTCTTGTTGTAGACGAGCGTCAGGTCGTCGATGAGCTCGTTTGCGTTGTCGGTCGAGTTGCGCATGGCGATCATGCGCGCCGATTGCTCGGAGGCGTTGTTCTCGAGCACGGCCCGATAGATGCCGATCGCGACGTAATGCGGCAGCAGCCGTCGCAGGACGGCCTCGGGCGACGGCTCGAACAGGTACTCGTCGTTCGTGCGCTCGCTGTCCTCGACCATCTCGGGCCGCACGACGGGCAGGAGCGTGTCGATCTCAGGCTTCTGCGACAGGGTCGAGACGAACGTGCTGTACGCGATGTCGATCTCGTCGTACTTCTCGGCGAGGAAATCCTCGGTCACCAGTCGTGCGATCGGCGTCACGTCGGCGAACGTTGGCCGGTCGCCGAGCTGCGAGAAGTGCGCCGCGATCGGCACACCGGCCCGGCGCAGGGCGTCGCGGCCCTTGCGGCCGACGGTGATCGCCTCGATCTCGACCGAACCCTCCCCGTTCCCGGCCGACGCCCGCTCGGCGACCCATCGCAAGACGGTGCGTGTCGAGTTCGCATTCAGCGAGCCGGCGAGGCCGCGGTCCGTGGTGATGACGATGATCGCAGCTCGTCGAATCGGCCGGCGCGCGAGGAGCGGGTCGACCTCCTCGTCCAGGCCAAGGGCGCCGACGACTCGGCCGAGAGCCCCCTCGAGCTCTTCGGCGTACGGACGCGCGGCGAGGATGGAGTCCTGCGCGCGCTTCATGCGCGACGCGGCGACCATCTCCATCGCCCTGGTGATCTGGGCGATGTTGCGGACCGATCCGATCCGCCCGCGAATGTCCTTCAGGCTCGGCATCGGCTAGGACTTCTTCTCCGGCTTCTTGGCCCTGGCGGGCTTCCTGGCCTTGGCCGGTGCCTTGGTGCTCGTGCTGGCCTTGGCCTTCGCCGGCGCCTTGGCAGCGGCCTCAGCCTTGCCGGTGGCTGGGGCCTTGGCAGTGGCCGATGTGTCGGCGGCCGCATCCTCGGACTCTTCCACCGTCGCCGGGGCCCGCCCGTCGGCCGGAGCATCCTCGGCCGGGGCGCCCTCGTCGTCGGGGGCCTCCACGTCGGTGGGCTCGGGGGTGGCGGCGCCCGCCTTGTCATCGGCCTTGCCGTAGCCGCCCTGGCGCTTGTACTCGGCCATCGCCTTTTCGAGGGTCGCGACGATCTCGTCGGAGAGGACCTTCTCCTTCGCGATGCTCGGCAGCAGATCCTCGTATCCCGACTCGAGGTGGCGATAGAGGCCGCTCTCGAACTCCGCGAGCTTGGGCGTCTCGACGTCGTCGAGGAGGCCGTTCGTGGCCGCCCAGATGATCACGACCTGCTTCTCCACGGGCAGCGGCTCGTACTGCGGCTGCTTCAGGATTTCGGTCGTCTTCTCACCGCGCGTCAGCTGGTCGCGGGTGGCCTTGTCGAGGTCGGAGCTGAACTGCGCGAAGGCGGCGAGCTCGCGGTACTGGGCAAGGTCGATGCGCAGCTTGCCCGCGACCTGGCGCATTGCCTTGATCTGGGCCGCGCCACCCACGCGGGAGACGCTGATGCCGGCGTTCACGGCCGGGCGCTGGCCCTGGTTGAAGAGGTCCGACTGCAGGAAGATCTGACCGTCGGTGATGCTGATCACGTTGGTCGGGATGTAGGCCGACACGTCGCCGGCCT
>CAYYDA010000260.1:0-2370 GCA_964470495.1 uncultured Steroidobacteraceae bacterium
CCGGCCTGTACGCCGGCGGCCGCCAGCAGCTCCAGGGTGGCCCGGTCGCCGCGGTGAATCTGGTCGAGCGCGGACGCCACGACCGCCAGCGCCGCGCTGACGTTCGGCGCCAGCGTGATCTCGGCGCCGGACACGCCGATCAGCGCGCCGAAGTCCTCGCGCAGGCCGTCCAGCTCACCGAGCCAGCGCTTGTACCAGGCGCGGGCGCCGAGCTCGTCCCAGTCGGCTAGGAACGCGTTGAGCCGTCGTCGCGAGCGCTCCGTCCGCGCCCCGAGCGAGCACGTGTTGAGGTAGACCGACGCATCGAGCAGTGGAAACTCGTCGCGGTGACGCAGGAGATCGGCGTGCCGAACGGCCTGAGGTGACATGGGGCCGCAAGGATAGCTGGGCCGCTATCCTCGACGGCGATGGATACCCTGGCGCGTCGCGTCGTCGCCTCCGTGCCGGCCATCGGCATCGGCGTCCTCCTCGTCGCCGGGCTGTGGCTCATGCCCGACCTCAAGCCATCCGACGCGGTTCCCGTCATCGGGCAGCGGAGCGACCGTGGCCTGATCGTCGAGGACCTCGGGACCGACGCAAGCGGGCTCCCGCTCTTCGTCGTCGAGATGCCGGACGGTCAGCTGGTCGAGGCGGTCGTGCAGGACGGCTCCGCCGCGATGCCGGGACTCTCGTCCCGAGAGCCGTACGAAGTCGGCGACGAAGTGGTGGTGACGCGCTTCAGCGGGCCTGCGGCGGGTGCGTTCGCAGCCATCACCGAGCCGTGGCGCCTACCGCTGCTCGGCATCGTGGCTGGCATCTTCGCCGTCGCGGTGCTCGCGGTCGGCGGGCTGCGTGGCGCACGCTCCCTGGTGGCACTGGCGCTGACGCTGACCGTCGTCGTCAAGCTGGTCGTCCCGCTCCTGCTCCGCGGGTTCGACCCGATCCTGCTCGCCGTCGGCGTGGGTGCCGGCGTGACGCTGGCCACGCTCCTGCTGACCGAAGGGTTCAGCCGCATCACGTTGTCGGCGACGGTCGGGACGGTCGCGGCACTGATCCTCACCGCCGCCCTGGCCGCGGCCTTCACGGCTGCCGCGGGCTTCACGGCGCTCCAGGGCAACGAGTCGATCGCCTTCCTGATCCCGCTCGTCGGCGACCGGATCGACCTCACCGGGATCCTGCTTGCCGCGACTGTGTTCGGCGCGCTCGGCGTCCTCGACGACGTCACCGTGACCCAGGCGGCCACCGTCGAGCAGCTGCACCGCGCCGAGCCGGCGGCGCGGCGTGGTGGCGTCATCCGCCGCGCGATGCGGGTCGGGCGCTCGCACATCGCGGCAACGGTCAACACGCTCATGCTGGCCTATCTCGGCGCCGGGCTCCCGCTCCTGCTCCTGTTCGCGCTGGGCGGCCAATCGCCGCTCGTGGTGCTCAATGGCGAGCTCGTGGCGGTCGAGGTCATCCGCGCGCTCGTCGGTAGCATCGGGATCGTCGCGGCCGTGCCGCTCACCACGCTGGTGGCGGCCCTGCTGATGGTGCCTTCCGAGCCGATGGCCAACGGCTCCGCCTGAGCGGCGCTACACTCGCCGCCGATGAACGACGCCGCGCCACGCGCGCTCTTCACCTCGGAATCGGTGACCGAGGGCCATCCCGACAAGCTCTGCGACGCTGTCGCCGACGCCATCCTCGATGACGTCCTCGCGCACGACGCGTCTGCCCGAGCCGCTGTCGAGGTGGCCACCACCACCGGCCTCGTCATGGTGATCGGCGAGCTCAGCACGACGCATTACGTGGACGTGCAGGACGTCGTGCGCAGGACCGTGCGCGAGATCGGCTACAACGACAGCCGGCTCGGCTTCGACTGGGAGACCTGCGGCACGCTGACCGCCATCAAGGAGCAGTCGCCCGACATCGCACGCGGCGTTGACCATGCGCTGGAGGCGCGCGAGGGGATCGAGGACGACGAGCTCGGCGCCGGCGACCAGGGAATGATGTTCGGCTACGCCTCCGACGAGTCGGCCGAGCTGATGCCGATGCCGATCATGCTCGCGCACCGCGTCGCACGCCGGCTGGCTGAGGTCCGCAAGGACGGCACGCTCCCGTTCCTGCGCCCCGACGGCAAGAGCCAGGTCACGGTCGAGTACGACGCCGACGGCCGTCCAGCACGCGTGCACACCGTGCTGGTGAGCACGCAGCACGACCCCGACGTGGAGTTGAGCGACCTCGCCGCCGCGGTGCGCGAGCACGTGGTCGAGGCAGCCATCCCGCCTCAGCTGCTCGACGACGACACCATTCACTACGTGAACCCCACAGGCCGCTTCGTCATCGGCGGACCGATGGGCGACTCCGGCCTGTCCGGGCGCAAGATCATCGTCGACACGTATGGCGGCATGGCCC
>CAYYDA010000261.1:0-2365 GCA_964470495.1 uncultured Steroidobacteraceae bacterium
CGCCGAGCGCGAACCTGCTCGACGCGCCGATCGAGGAGCTCGACCTGCCGATGCGCGCCTATAACTCGCTCAAGCGCAACAGCATCACCAAGATCGGCCAGGTGCTCTCGCTCAGCGACGACGAGTTCCTGCGCATGCGGAACTTCGGCCAGAAGAGCCTGGATGAGCTCAAGGAGCGCCTGGCGCTCCGCGGCTTCATCGCACCCGAGGCGACCTCGATGAGCACCGACGAGTCGGACCTTCCGGCGTCCGCCGAGCTCGACGAGGCTGCCGCGGCCGAGCTCGACCGAGAGGCATAGGCCGATGCCGCACCGCGTCGCCGGACGCAAGCTCAGCCGCCAGCACGCACATCGCATGTCGATGCTCGGCAATCTCGCCGTGTCCGTCATCCGCTATGAGCGGGTCAGGACGACCGAGGCCAAGGCGAAAGAGGTGCGCGGCCTCATCGACGGCATGATCACGCTCGCCAAGCGTGGTGACCTTCACGCTCGACGCCAGCTCGTGAGCAAGATGCCGCACGAGCCGCTCATCGTCGAGAAGCTCATGGGCGAGCTGGCACCGAAATACGCCGATCGGGCGTCGGGGTTCACGCGCATCGTCAAGCTCGGGCTGCGTCCCGGTGACGCGGCATCCATGGTCCAGATCGAGCTCGTCTGAGTCAGGACGAGCGAACCACACACCGAACCGGGTCGATGGCCGCCGGCGCTCAGCAATGTGCGCGAGCGGTGATCGAATACGACGGGACGGCCTTCGCCGGCTCGCAGGTCCAGCCGAATGCTCGGACCGTGCAGGGAGAGCTGGAGAAGGCCCTTAACAGGCTGATCGGCGAGGAAACGCGAGTCCGCCTCGCCGGGCGAACCGATGCCGGGGTGCATGCCACCGGCCAGGTCGTGGCATTCTGCTGGACGCGCGACCGACGTCGCGTGGGCGGGCTGCCCGAGTTACTGCGACGGCTCAATGCCGCGCTGCCGCCGGACCTGGCGGTGCGCTCGCTCCGTTCGGCGCCGCGGGACTTCGACCCGCGGCGAGATGCGCGCTGGCGCGTCTATCGGTACCGGATCCTGATGAACGGGGTCCGGCGGCCGGTCGACCGGTATCGCACGCTCGAGATCGACGAGATCCTCGACGTCGCGGCAATGCGGGCCGCGGCGGCGCGCATGCTCGGCGAGCGCGACTTCTCGGCGCTGGGCGCCGACGCGCGCGGGCAGACGGTCCGGCACATCGCCGGGATGCGGATCACCCGCCGCGGCGAGCTCCTCGAGATCCGCGTGACGGCGAACGCCTTCCTGCGGCGCATGGTGCGCAGCGTGGTCGCCCTCCTCATGGAGGTCGGACGCGGCAGGCTGGAGCCGGAGGCGGTCGATCGGGTCCTCGACGTGGGGGCTCGGGCGCTCCACGGGCGGGCCGCGCCGGCCCGGGGACTGACACTCGAGCGGGTCATCTACGCATCAGCCACCAAATCGAACACGAATCAACCAGGCGGGTCGCCGGCGACGGCGGCACGCAGCAACCACAACCAAGGCAAGACCGGAGAGCAGGGAACGTGAAGACCTACGCCGTCAAGGCGAGCGAGATCGAGCGGAGCTGGTGGGTCGTCGATGCGACCGGCCAGACCCTCGGCCGGCTGGCGACGCGCATCGCCACCCTGCTGGAGGGCAAGCACAAGCCGATCTACTCGCCGCACCTCGACACCGGCGACCACGTCGTCGTCCTCAACGCGAGCAAGATCAAGGTCACCGGGGACAAGCTGCGGCAGAAGAGCTACTTCCGCCACTCGAATTATCCCGGCGGGCTGCGCGAGGAGAGCCTCGGCACGCTCCTGGAGCGCAAGCCGGAGCTCGTGATCGAGCGCGCGGTCAAGGGCATGCTGCCCCAGAGCCGGCTGGGCCGGGCGATGTTCAAGAAGCTGAAGGTATATAGCGGCGCGGATCATCCGCACCAGGCTCAGCAGCCCACCGCTGTCGAGCTGTAGAAAGGACGATCCGTGAGCACGAACTACGTCTACGGGACCGGCCGTCGCAAGACCGCAGTCGCCCGTGTCCGCCTGCTTCCCGGTGACGGGAGCATCGTCGTCAACGGCAAGCCGGCCGCCGAGTACTTCGGCGGCGCGTCGCCGGAGGGTGCGATTCAGCTTCCGTTCCGCGTGACCGAGACCGAGGGCCGCTACTCGGCCAGCGTGCTTGTCGCCGGCGGTGGCGTGTCGGGCCAGGCAGGCGCCATTCGGCACGGCATCGCCCGGGCACTGCTCAGCGCGCACCCGAACGCGAGGGCCGCGTTGCGCGGGGCAGGCCTGCTGACCCGCGACCCGCGGGCCAAGGAGCGCAAGAAGTTCGGGCTCAAGCGAGCCCGCAAGGCGCCGCAGTAC
>CAYYDA010000262.1:0-2363 GCA_964470495.1 uncultured Steroidobacteraceae bacterium
GCGAGTTCAACGTCTTCACCGAGCACCCGGTCATCGACCTCATGCCCGACCAGGCGGAGGTGACCGACAAGGGCGGCACCATGCGCCTGGGCCTGTACCCGGCGCGCCTGGAGGATGGCTCGAAGGTGCGCGATGCATACGGCACGGAGATCGCCTACGAGCGCCATCGCCATCGGTTCGAGGTCAACAACGCGTACCGGGACCGGCTGTCGGAGGCCGGGATGGCCTTCAGCGGCGTCTCGCCCGACGGCCGCCTGGTCGAGTACATCGAGCTCCGTGATCATCCCTGGTTCGTCGCGACCCAGGCACATCCGGAGCTGAAGAGCCGCCCGAACCGCCCGCACCCGCTGTTCCGCGACTTCATCGGTGCCGCGGCTGCGCGTACCCTTCCGGCGGCGACCGCCACGCCCACGACCACCCCTGCCAAGAGCAGCAGATGACGACGACCCGACCTCGCTCGCGATCCCGCGCCTTCCGCGTCGACGCCCCCGAGCTCGATGCGGCCATCGCCGCGGCCGAGCGCGACGCGGTCATCATCTGGCGCGGCGAGCGGATCCCGTTCGACGAGCTCCCCTCGCGCATCGCGCGGACCGACGGGCGGGGCGAACGGGATGGCCTGTACGCGGGCTGGATCGAGGCCCTCGAGGCGATCAACCCGCTGTACGAGGATCGGCTCACTCACTGGCGCGAGGCCGCGACCGCCTCCGGCACCGACGACCTGGCCATGGCGCTCGCCGGGGGCCGCGACCTCGAGGAGCTGTCGCTCGATCTGGAGCGGCTGGCGCTTCATTCCGAGACGGTGTACTACGCGGCGCTGCGGCGGTACCTGGCGCTCATCGATATCGAGCAGGGGGATGCCACCGTCGCCGACCTGTGGCACATCGTGCGTGGGGCGGCGTGGGGTCACTGGTTCGGGGAGCGTGAGCTCGACCGCGCGGCCGCCGAGGCGGGCCGAGAGATCGCGGCCGACGCACACGGCAACGGGTGGCAATCCGCCGAGTCGGGCCTGGCCGGCGACGATGCGGGTGACACCACTCCGGTTGCCGCCGTGGCGGAGGTCTACGGCTCGCTGGCGGGCGATCCCGGCTGGCTGAGCCGAGCTCTGCGCATGACCTCCGACGAGATCGCCTCGTTCGTCGACTTCGTCGCGTTCGTGCGGCTCTGGCGCCTGCGACGCTCGCTGGCCACGGCGCAGTACGAGCTGCGGCTCTATCGGTCCGAGGATCCGTCCATCCAGCGCGCCTACTTCAGCGGGATCGTGGGGCACGCGACCGGGGTCGACGTGCCGGAGGCTGCCTACCTGCATGACGTGGGCACGCCGTTCTCGTCCGTCTCCGACCTCGAGCGCACGATGCTGGCCGGTGCCATTGCGATCACCGTCGAGCATCGGTTCGGCAGGCACTGGTGGGCCGACGATGGCGCACGGGAGCTGCTTGCCGAGCTCGCTGCAGCGCCGGCCGCCGAGGACGCGCTTGCGCAACTCGGGTATGATGCCCTGGACTGGAGACCCGTCATGCGTCAGATTCGGACGCGGCTCATCGGCGAGATGAGCGGATACGGGGGCCCCAACATCACCACCCGTGCCGGGACCCGCAAGGTCTGAGTTGGTTGATCGCACGCGATCCCGAGCACGAGACCACGACCCCGACCGTGACTGCGGCTCCCTGCCGTGACCACGACCCAGAGGTCGACCTGTTCAAGCTCATCGAGGTCAGGTCTTCCATGATGTATTGCTCGCAGGCGAGGCGACCATGAACGACGACGCGCGGCCGCAGCAGCAGCGCCGTCGCTCGCGACGCCGCCAGGACACGGCTCCCCGCCGACCGCCGCAGCGCGGTGGGTTCAGCCCGCGCCGGCGCAACGACTATGCGTCTGGCCAGTACTCCTCGATCTTCACGGGCCCCTTCCCGAGCGACGCCGATGACGATGCCGGCCTGAATCTGGCGGATCTCCAGGCGAAGCCGATCGAGGAGCTCCGCGAGCTGGCTGCCGAGCACGACATCGAGGGCCACGACGACCTAGCGCACTCGGACCTCGTCCTCAAGCTGCTCGATGTCGTGCCGCTCGCACCATCGCAGCCGAGGGAGCGGAACGGAGAGCCGGGCGTCGCCGAAGGGATCCTCGAGATCGTCGACGAGGGCTTCGGCTTCCTGCGCGTCAACGGCGTCATGCCATCGGCGCAGGACATCTACGTCAGCACCTCCCAGGTCCGTCGCTTCGGACTGCGCACCGGTGACCGCGTGACCGGCCAGACGCGTCCGCCGAAGGACCAGGAGAAGTACTGGGGCATGCTGCGAGTCGACACCGTCAACGGCGTCGAGCCCGAGGTCGCCAAGCGGCGCCCGTACTTCGATTCGCTGGTG
>CAYYDA010000263.1:0-2337 GCA_964470495.1 uncultured Steroidobacteraceae bacterium
GGGGGTGCCGCCCGCGCGGGACAGCAGCGCCTTGATGCGCGCGATCAGCTCGAGCGGGTGGAACGGCTTGACGATGTCGTCGTCGGCGCCGGCGCGCAGGCCCCTGACGCGCTGCTCCACGTCGGCCTCGGCCGTGAGCATGATGATGGGAATGTGGGTGCCCGGCTCCTCCGCCGCGCGGATCCGCTGCGTCGCCGCGTAGCCGTCGAGCTTCGGCATCGCAACGTCCATGAGGATGAGGTCGGGATTGACGCCCTCCACCATCTCGACGCCGGCCTGGCCGTCGGAGGCGACGTGCACCTCGTACCCCTCCTGCTTGAGGGTGAAGACCAGGACGCGCTGGATGTTCAGGTCGTCATCGACGACCAGGACCTTGGTGGCAGCCATGTATGACCCCGAGGCGGATGGGAGCAATCGGCGCGATTATAGGGCTGGCGGCTCTACACCTGAATGGGACTGACGGCGGCTCTCAGCCCAGATGTCGCCCCAGGAAGTCGAGCACGCGGAGCCGATACGCCTCTGGGTCGACGGCATAGGCCTCGGCGTGGCCGGCGCCCTCCACCACCAGGAGCTCCTTCGGCTCCCCCGCCGCCTCGAACAGGCGCAGGCTCTGCCGCCAGCTGATGAGCCGGTCCTCGCGCGGCGCAATGATCAGGAGCGGGCGGGGCGAGATGCGCGCCACGGCGCGAAGCGGGTCGCGCAGGTGCGAGCGCGTGCGGAGCCTGGCACCGGCAACGATGGCCCGCGCGCCCAGCTCGGCCAGCGGGTAGCCGACCTCGCGCATGCGGTTGGCGATCGGGTGGTGCAGCTCGGCGAAGGCCGCGTCGGCCACGACCGCGGCCACGGCCAGGTCGGGGGCCGCCACGATCGCAGTGCTGGCTCCCATGCTCACGCCGAACAGGGCGGTCGGTCCGAGCCCGCGACTCTCGAGGAAACGCACGGCCGCCGCGACGTCACGGCGCTCATGATCGCCGAGCGTGATCGTGCTGGCGTCGCTCTCGCCGTGGCCGCGGAAGTCGAATTGGAGCACGTGATGGCGCTCGTGGAGCCATGGCACGAACGCGGCGAGCTCGGGCAGCCGGTTGCCGCTGAATCCGTGCAGCACGATCACCGCGGTGCGGGTCTCGCGCTCCGACGGCACCAGCCAGCCGGTCAGCGTCACGCCGTCATCGGTCGTGAAGCGCACGTCCTCGTACTCAAGGCCCAGGTCAGCCGGCGTCGCCGGCGAGCCGGGCGGGTCGGGCACGAACGGTCGCACGTCCGGCTGCACCAGGAGCCGGGAGCCGCGCACGGCGACTAAGGCCAGGTAGGCACCGGTCAGCAGACCGATGACCCGGCCGATGAGACGCAGGAGGCCGCGGATCATCCGGTCTCGGCGGTGCTCGTCCGGCCACCGGTGTCGCGGGTCTCGCGCATGGCCGCGGTGATCGGCCGCGTGAGCTCGCTGAGCTCCATCGGCACGATCCACTTCGTGCTCTCGCCTGCGGCCAGCGCCTTGAGGGCATCGAGATACTGGAGCGCCATGGTCTTCTGGTCGATGCCCTTGGCGGCATTGAAGATCGTCTCCAGCGCGTTGGCGTAGCCCTCCGCCTGAAGGATCTGGCTCTGCCGGTTGCCCTCCGCCCGCAGGATGGCTGACTGCTTGTCGCCTTCGGCGACGTTGATCGTTGCCTGGCGCGTGCCCTCCGACTCGGTGATGACCGCGCGCCGGTTGCGCTCGGCGCTCATTTGCCGGTTCATCGCCTCCTGGATGTCGCGCGGCGGCACGATCTCGCGGATCTCGACGTTCGTGATCTTCACGCCCCAGCGGTGTGTCACCTCGTCGAGCTTGGTGCGCAGGACGTTGTTGATCTCCTCGCGCTTGGCCAGCACGTCGTCGAGCGGGATGTCGCCGATCACGGCGCGCAGGGTGGTGGCCGCCAGGGCCTGGCTCGCCCCGGAGAAGTCGACCACGGCGGTCACGGTCTCGACCGGGTCGAAGACCTTGGAGTAGACCAGGAAGTCGATGCTGATCGGCGCGTTGTCCTTCGTGATGCACGTCTGCTGCGGCACCTCCAGGAAGCGCTCGCGCAGGTCGACCTTGACCGCCTGCTGGACGAGCGGGATGAGGAGCACGATGCCCGGCCCGCGCGCGCCCTGGAGCCGGCCGAAGAAGAACACCACCAGGCGCTCGTACTCGCGCACGATGTGAACGATGCTGAAGATCAGCCAGAGCGCGACGGCGACGCCGATCACGATCAGGATGAGGCCGACCAGGTCATCCATGGTTCGTTAGCCCTCCGTTGCTCCCCCGCCGGCCGATGCCGGTTCCACGATCAGTTCGAGCCCGTCGACGCC